>NZ_JAUBVX010000016.1:0-106094 GCF_036706065.1 Microcoleus sp. A2-C3
CATTCTCTCCCGGCGCGGTGGCTCTAGTTCTTCTTTTGCCACCGTTCTCATCTTTAGTTAGTCTAAACTACAGTTAATTGCTTTTGTTCGCAAACTATCTTGAAATCAATCTGCGTACAGATACTACGATTGCAACGCCCGCGCCAGCTCGCAATCATAAACGTCGTTAACTGAATCGTATTGACTTATAGCGGTAAGGCGCGCACTGCCAGAGAAAGTCTGGCGTGTTTGTTAAGCTTGGTTTGAAGTCCGTAAAACGCTTGAAATTTGGTATTTTGTAGGGTGTGCACTGCGCACAGGTTGACTTTTTCGGTGCGCATTGCGCACCCTACACATACAACTCCTAGAAAGTAAACGTAGTTCTCACCACCCCAATCACCAAATCAGAATTATTCTTATTGTGGTCAGGAGCAGTCAGCCAAATCACACCAGGAGTAATCGAAATATTGTCACTCAACTTAAACTGATAGAACCCTTCAATGTGCAGCGAAGTATCCTTATCTTCCGGCAAAGTATTATTAGTAGAACTCGTCACCCTCGGTTCCATACCTACCAGAATCCCCGCCACATTTCCTTCTTTCAACAAATCAGGAAAAGCCAAAGTAACAGCCCAGTTCCAGATTTTTTGGTCTCCCCGCTGCACAGAACCCAAGTTGGATAAAATGCGCTGGTTGGTGTAACCAGCCCAACCGCCAAGAGCAATTCGGCGACCCAGTTTCAACGAAGCCTGCGCGCCGTAGGAATTGCTAGAAACTGGCAGATTGCTGTCGCTGTCGATTCCGAAGGAACCGAGACGCGCCGGGAAGTTAGAAGCATTGCTGCCGGTACCGGTAACAAAGTTGTAGGAATTAACGTAAGTTAGACCTAAAGCCATAGTGCTTGTCGGTTTGAAAGTCAACTGAGCCAAAGCACCATAGGAACCGTTGAACAAACCGTTACCCCGCGTCGGGCTCGCAGCGTTGCCGGCCAAATATCCCAAACTCAGCTCAAGTTTTTCCCCAAACTGATGCCGCAGAGCGATACCAGAACCGCCAGTCAAATAGTAAATCGGGTTGCGAGTACCGAAGTTAGAAAGAGCGCCGCTGCCACCATCTCCGTCAAAGTAAGGGTTGACAGTGTTGGTAAAATCGTCAGCAGCGCCGGCGTTGGCTTCTAGAATTACAGTAGTGCTTTTACCTAGGGGGAATTGGTAAAGCAGCGCATCTAAAGCTACAGTATTGCTAGCCTCGCCGAAAGGCCCGGCATTAAACCGCAATTCTCCTTCAGCGGTTTTGGTATTATTAGTAGAAAACGAGCCCAAATTTAAAACTTGCAGTCGAGTTCTCAGCAAGTCTTGGCCTGAGAAACTCGTGTCAAAGTTCAGACGAACCCTGCTGCCAAAAGCTGTGGTTTTATCAGCTTCGCGGCCGTTAGCATCATCTCCGCCGGCGATACCTGTCAAAGCAAATACTACTTCGCCGTTAAGTTTAGTTGTAGTCGAAAACTGATTTGCTTCTAATTCAGACGTGCGTGCTTCCAAAGCATCGACGCGGCCGCGTAAAGTTGCCAATTCCGCTGCAAATTCTTCTTGGAGCTTTTGCAGAGAAGCCAAATCTTCTTTGGTTGCCAGATTTGTTGTACCGGCTTTGATCAGTTCGGTAACTTTATCTAAACACGCATTCAAACCGGCTGCAAATTCGTAGCGAGTCATCGCCCGGTTGCCGCGGAAAGTGCCGTCAGGATAACCAGCTATACACCCGTAGCGCTCTACTAGGGACTGCAAAGCTTGGAATGCCCAATCGGTGGGTCGAACGTCGGAAAGTTGCGAGACTGAGGTTACTTGGCCGACTGCATCTTCGCTGCCGCCTTCGGCGCTGTATTGGTTGATTTGTTCTAGAACATTTGACGGCGCTGGAGGCTGGGCAATTGGAGCGGTTGATTGGGAAATCTGCTCTGGTTGTGCGGCCGGTTTTTCGGCGCTGAGATTAGTCGGTGTGGCGACAGGTTGGGTTGCGCTTGAGTTTGCAGGCGCGACTGCGGGGATTTGTTCTGCGACAGGTTGGGTTGCGCTTGAGTTTGCGGGCGCGACTGCGGGGATTTGTTCTGCGACAGGTTGAGTTGCGCTTGAGTTTGCGGGCGCGACTGCGGGTTGGGTTTCGCTTAACTCTGCTGCTGCAACTGTATTGTTTTCTGGTGACGCGGCTTGTTCGGTAACTGGGGCTACCTTGGCTGGAACAATTTCTGTTTCAATAGTCTCAACAGTCAAGTTGCTAGTTAATGATGCTAGCTCAGCCGTCATTGTTGCTGTTTCAGGCTTTGTAGCTTCGGTTGCAGCACCTGCTAATTGCAATTGATTTGCTTGAGCTGTGGCAACTTCTACGGGTTGCTCTGCTGCTAGGGCTGTCGAAGATACGAGTAAACTTGCTGCTAATACAGCGGGACTGACTAAAAGTCCTTTCCACAAAAATTTTGACATTTTTTTCCTCACACCACGTTAATTCGATCGCCCTTTCCGAAAATTCAGTCGATCGCAAATCCCCTACAGTATTCCGTCTAATAGCATTTTTTGTCAACAATTGGGCGGATTTTTACCGGAGATTGCGGTTTGGCTGCCCTTGATTTCGGAAAAACCCCGTTGATTCCCAAAATCCTTAGCTGGAGCTAGATACTTACGTAGAAACCCGGTTGGTGGTTCCATCGTTCGTAAGTGATTGCTCAGTAGGACTAATATTGACAGCATTGGCGCAAATAAATCGTTCGATCGACTACACAAAAGTGAAAAAACTCAAATACGCCCTAGTTCACGAATGGTTGACACCCTCAGCTACCGGCGGTTCAGAACTCGTAGTGCAGGAAATCCTCAAATACATAGACGCTGATATCTATGCCCTGATTGACTTTGAATCGGCCAATCCCGAAAGCTATCTTTTCCAAAGACAGATTGGCACAACATTTTTGCAGCATTTTCCCAAGGCCCGCAGCGGCGTGCAAAAATATTTGCCATTTCTGCCGATCGCGATCGAACAACTAGATCTGCGAGAATACGACATCATTCTCTCATCATCCCACGCCGTCGCCAAAGGCATCCTCAGCAGTCCGCAGCAACTGCACGTCTGCTATTGCCACACACCCATGCGCTACGCTTGGGACTTAACTTTTGACTATTTACGCAGCAGCAAAGCCGGACGGGGCATTCCGGGCATCCTGACGCGATATTTGTTACACCGACTGCGGCAGTGGGATGTAATTTCCGCCAACCGCGTCGATTATTTCATCGCCAACTCCCAACATACGGCGCGCCGAATTTGGCGGTGTTATCGGCGACGGGCCGAGGTAATTTATCCGCCGGTCAATATCGAGCGATTTTCCTTGATGCGGCAAAAACAAGACTTTTATGTGACAGTGTGCCGCTTGGTAAGCTACAAAAACGTAAGTGCGATCGTCCAAGCATTCAATCAACTAGGGCATACTCTCATTGTTATCGGCACCGGCCCAGAATTAGAAATGATTCGGCAAATCGCCAAACCCAACGTGCAACTACTCGGCTGGCAGCCTGCATCCGTAGTGGAAAAGTACATGGCAGAAGCAAAAGCCTTTGTCTATGCAGCTTGTGAAGATTTTGGCATCGCTTTAGTAGAAGCTCAAGCTGGCGGCACACCCGTAATAGCCTATGCAGCAGGCGGCGCTTTGGAGACAGTGCTCGACATTCGCCAACACCCAGAAACAGGGACTGGTTTATTTTTTCCATCCCAAACCGCAGCAGCGATAGTCGAAGCCGTCGAGGAATTTGAGCAGTTGCAAGGAAAATTTCAGCCGGAAATGGCACGGTTGCACGCCGAAAAGTTTGCCCCCGAAGTCTTTGAGCAGCGCTATCTGGCTTTTGTCGAACAGTGCTATCAGGAATTTAAATCCGGCGATTTTTCCAAGTCGGGGACTTGAGAGTGGCAGAGTCCGAGTGGGACACTGGCAGACTCGGAGACCTGGAAAATATTCTGCAATTGCTTCCGAAGCCCTCAAAACCGCTCTACATAAGTACCTTGTCCATTCTTCCTTCTTCCTTCTTCCTTCTTCCTTCTTCCTTCTTCCTTCTTCTGAATTCAGAAAATTGAGTATTTGAAACATAATTCAGAGAACAAAGCGTCTTGAGGCTTTATGATCATGACTGTGTGTGGTGTGAAGTGAAGGAGTAAGATGACTGCCGACAGCCAACTAATCTCCGGCAAGGTAATTCGAGCGATCGCGAGACGCGGTTTTGGGTCTGTCCTCGACGGAGATAGACGCATAAGTCGTTCTCTACAGAGACTCGACGGAGAAATTTTCAAGCGGTTATTTGATATCCTCTTTTCATTATCGGTTCTGATCCTGTTTGCTCCGGTTTACCTGCTTTTGGCTCTCTCAATCGCCTTAAGCTCGTCCGGGCCTATCTTTTACGTACAGGAACGAGTAGGCAAAAACCGTAAAATGTTTTATTGCCTTAAATTCAGAACGATGGTGGAAAATGCGGATGACATATTGCTGGAAATCATGAAAAATTCTCCGCATTTGCGTCAAGAGTTTGAGGACAATTTCAAACTGAAACAAGACCCTCGAATTACCTGGATTGGAAGATTTTTACGAATGACCAGTTTAGACGAATTTCCCCAGTTTTGGAATGTTTTAAAAGGAGATATGAGCGTCGTCGGGCCGAGACCTTTAGTTGAAGAAGAACTGCCGAGATACGGCCGTCACATCAACAAAATTCTCACCATTAGACCTGGAATTACAGGCCTATGGCAAGTTTCCGGTCGCAACGACATTCCCTATCCCCAGCGAGTCCAGATCGACCTCTATTACGCCAATGACAAAAACCTTTGGATGGATATGTGGATTGTTTTCAAAACAATAGGAGTTGTGATTTTTCCTAAAAATAACGGCGCATATTAATTATTGTCCGCAGTCAGCAATCGGTAGTTAGTTTGTTTTGTTACTGACCACTGATGCTGACTACTGACAGCAAGCTACAAACTCTTTGCTAAAACTAAACACTTCCTTGATGCCGATCGAAGAATTGTGAGTTAAGGTAGAGCTTGAGCATACGATCGGCAAACAAAAAACTCTGTCCGAAACGTCCGAAGCGAATTAACACAGCCTGTCAAAGGAAAATTCAGATGACGCAACGCAAGCGAGCGCTAATAACAGGTATTACAGGTCAAGACGGCTCCTACTTGAGCGAATTACTGCTAGAACAAGGATATGAAGTTCACGGGATTATCCGGCGCAGTTCTAGTTTCAATACCGATCGCATTGACCACATCTATGTCGATCCTCACAGCGAGGGTGCACGGCTGTTTCTGCACTACGGCGACTTAACCGACGGCACGACTCTCCGCCGAATATTGGAACAAGTTCAGCCTGTAGAAGTTTATAACTTAGGTGCTCAATCTCACGTTCGAGTTAGTTTTGACTCGCCGGAATATACGGTTGATGCCGTAGGGATGGGAGTATTACGTTTGTTAGAAGCAATACGGGACTACCAGAATCGCACAGGCATAGAAGTGCGGTTTTATCAAGCAGGTTCTTCAGAAATGTTTGGTTTGGTGCAGGAAGTTCCGCAGAAGGAAACAACTCCTTTTTATCCCAGAAGTCCTTATGCTTGCGCCAAAGTTTACGGTCACTGGCAAACAGTAAATTATCGCGAATCCTACGGACTTTTTGCCTCCAACGGCATCTTGTTCAATCACGAATCTCCGCGCCGGGGCGAAACTTTTGTCACCCGCAAAATTACTCGCGCTGTTGCCAGAATTGTCGCCGGCAAACAGAAAAAACTTTATTTGGGCAATCTCGATTCCAAGCGAGACTGGGGTTATGCTAAAGACTACGTGCGGGCGATGTGGCTAATTCTGCAACAAGATAAGCCTGACGATTTTGTCATTGCTACAAATGAGACTCATTCCATTAAAGAATTTCTCGATTTGGCCTTCACTTATGTCAATTTAGATTGGCAAAAATATGTGGAGTTTGACGAACGCTACCTGCGTCCGGCAGAAGTCGAACTGTTGATTGGCGATTCGACCAAGGCCCGCAAGCAGTTGAATTGGGAACCTTCTGTAACTTTTCAGGAGTTAGTACATTTAATGGTAGATGCTGACATTAAAGCTCTAGAAAAGCAGGAACGAGGTTCTGGTAACGGATTTGATTAAGTCGCAAAACTCAGCGGTAAGTCGATTTTAGATGTTAGATGTTAGATGTTAGATTTTAGATTTACTCCACAGATGAATCTGAAAGCTTGAACTAGGGTCTAAAATTTTTGACACTCCCCGACTCCTGTCAGGGGCTTGTATCCTTTTCCGGGCGGGGTCACTGCTAACAATTTGTAGGGTAGTGCCCCGTGTCTGCCCCGATTCGCCGCGAAAGGGGTACACCGGGATTTCCTCTACAAATTGTTCATAACTGATAATAAGATTGTTGCAGCTATTAGCTTGGGCATTCAAAGAATCAGCTTAATTGCTAGGAAAATTTTCGGATCTGCGAGCTAATAAAAACATTAAAATGATCGCTGAGAACTCGCGGCACATAAGTCTAATTTTTGGGTTCGGACGGGGTGTATTGTGCTTATCTACAGCAGCTAAAACGGATTTGTTGACACGCGCATCCTGTAGCTGAAAGCTTTTTTAGCTAAAGTCAACAATTTGAGAATGGA
The DNA here is from genome assembly GCF_036706065.1 of Microcoleus sp. A2-C3. Classification (NCBI taxonomy): domain Bacteria; kingdom Bacillati; phylum Cyanobacteriota; class Cyanophyceae; order Oscillatoriales; family Microcoleaceae; genus Microcoleus; species Microcoleus sp. A2-C3. The sequence goes on from NZ_JAUBVX010000016.1 coordinate 6,659, forward strand.
AATTGTCGATCGACCTTTATTGAAAATCAATCACCAGGATAAAATTATGACAAGCTTGGATTTAAGCAGCAAGCGCATTCTAGTCACAGGCGGCGCGGGTTTTCTCGGCCGTCAAGTAATCGACCAGTTAGTCAAAGCAGGAGCCGATGCTGATAAAATTGCAGTAACGCGATCGATCGACTGCGACCTCCGCGTTATGGAAAACTGCAAGCGCGCCGCCGACAAACAAGACATCATCATACACTTAGCAGCCCACGTCGGCGGCATCGGTTTAAACCTAATTAAACCAGCAGAACTATTTTATGACAATTTAATGATGGGCGCGCAACTAATCCACGCAGCCTACGAAGCAGGAGTCGAAAAATTCGTCTGCGTCGGTACAATTTGCGCCTATCCAAACTTAACCCCAGTTCCCTTCAAAGAAGACAACCTTTGGAACGGATATCCAGAAGTAACCAACGCACCTTACGGCATTGCGAAAAAAGCCCTATTAGTGCAACTGCAATCCTACCGCCAGCAGTACGGATTCAACGGTATCTACTTGCTACCAGTGAATTTATACGGCCCGGAAGATAACTTTGACCCGAAAAGTTCCCACGTCATCCCCGCATTAATTCGCAAAGTCTACGAAGCCCAAGAAAGGGGAGACAAAACATTGCCAGTTTGGGGCGACGGCAGCCCCAGCCGCGAGTTTTTGTATTCCACAGATGCCGCGCGCGGGATTGTGATGGCGGCTCAATCTTACAATGAATCTGACCCGGTTAATTTGGGAACTAATAGTGAAGTTAAAATTCGCGATTTAGTGGAAACAATTTGCGAATTGATGGGATATGAGGGAGAAATAGTTTGGGAAACAGACAAACCGAACGGTCAGCCACGCCGCTGTTTGGATACCGAAAGGGCTAAGGAAAGGTTTGGTTTTGTGGCTGAAATGGGCTTTAAGGAAGGGTTGAAAAATACGATTGATTGGTATCGCAAACACGCAGTTTGAGTTAATAAAGCCCCGGTTTATTGAATAAATCGGGGCTTTATTGAATGAGATTCGGCGGTTTAAACTGAGACCATACAAACGATGTTTGCCTCCGCAGACTAAGAATAAGAATTTATACCAATCGATCGCCTTTTGGGGAGAGTTCTCCTACAATAATTACTTGTAGAACACCTTTATTGTAAAATATATTATTTTCGCATATGTTTATTTTGTAATGGAACTGAACCAGCAGAAAGAACTTTTTAGCAAAGCTTATGTGCGTGCCGTTGCAGCCGTGGCAGGTTTCTCTGTCAGTCAGCCAGAGGTAGATGATGACAGCATTGATTTGAAGATTGTGGCAAGAGGCGGTGAGGGAGTAGTTTTTTCCCCTGAGCTTAACTTACAATTAAAATGTACCTCAAGAGATGTACTCGACGGACAGTTCATCCGATATCCGGTGAGGATAAAAAATTACAGGGATTTGATCGTCAATTCCCAGGTTCCGCGCCTGTTAGTGGTAGTTTTAGTGCCGGAAAATTTAGAAAACTGGTTGCAGCAGTCTGAAGACGAAATGTGCATGAGGTATTGCACCTACTGGGTGTCGCTGCGGGGGCTGCCAGAAAGACTCAATACAGCGAATGTAACAGTTGAGTTATCCCGCTCTAATCAGTTCACAGTAGAGGCTCTCAAGTCTATTATGCAGCGTCTTAGTCAAGGAGGTTTACCGTGAAAGTAACTGTCAAAGACAAGGAAATTTTCCAAACTATAGATCCAAATGTGTTAGCAGAACACTTAGAGAAAAATGGCTGGCAAAAAGTTGCTTTAGTTTATGAGAATACTTGGATTTGGCACAAAAAGAATGATGTCGGTCAGATTTTTGAAATCAAGCAGCCTGTGAGACAAGAATTTGATGCCCCTCAGCTTATTGCTGAAGCTTTTAAGACGCTAGAAATAGTAGAAAATCGTTCTCAGTTAGATATTCTCAGCGATTTAATCACTTCTTTACCTAATGTTGTAATTTCGGGATGGATTAATAAAGTACACGGGGAAGAATCGGCAAACTGCAAAATTACATTAATGGGATTTGTGGTGGGGAAGCTGAGAAAAATTCATCTGGAATTGAGCGGATCTGATTATCAGTTGGCCCTCAAGGCTTATGAAGCGCGATCGCCCGTAACGTGTTTTGGTGATTTAATTAAAGAAAATGACTGTTTCGTGCTAAACAATCCGCGCGATTTTGCTCTGCTGACTGAGGCTGAATTAATCCAATAGTTTGGGAAATCCTGGTTGTGGTACAATATAAAGCAAAAATTATTGTGCCGATCGCATTACAGGAAAACAGGTTATGCAAACTTTAAAATTAGGTGCATCGGGTTCCGATGTTGTGAAACTTCAAAAACGCTTGCTGGAGTTAGGGTTGAATCCAGGAAGTGCAGATGGTAAGTTTGGGCCGAAAACTGAAGCATCCCTCAAACAGTTTCAAACCAATCAAAAAATTTTGGCAGACGGAATCGCGGGCCCCAAAACCCTCGCTGCGTTGTTCCCTGGGGAACTTTTGGGCTCGTCACTTTTATCATACAGGGCGATCGACCTAATCTTAGAATTCGAGGTCGGCGGCGGGCGGGAATACTACGAAAGCCTTTTGCAGCGTCCAACTTGGCCGGAAGGAGCATCGGGAATTACGATCGGCATCGGCTACGATCTAGGTTACAACAGTGTAGAAGTTTTTAATCAAGATTGGAATAAATTAGCGGATGCTGACCAAAAACGTTTGAGTAACTGCTGCGGGTTGACAGAGGATGCAGCAAAAGAACGTTTAGCTAGTGTTAGAGACATCATTATTCCCTGGGAATTAGCTTGGGAAGTTTTTAATATTGTCACAGTGCCGAAATTTTACAATCTGACAAAAGAAGCATTTCCCGGTTTTGAACAATTGCCCGCAGATGTTCAAGGAGGATTGGTAAGTTTGGTGTTCAATCGCGGCACGAGTATGCAGGGAAACCGTCGCCTAGAAATGCGTGTAGTTCGTGATTTGGTCACGAAAAAGAATGTGAATAAAATTGCTGAACAAATTCGCAAAATGAAACGAATTTGGCTGGGAACGAGCATTGAAAAAGGGATGAATAGACGGCGGGATGCTGAAGCGGATTTAATCGAGAAAAGTGCTTAGATATCTTTTAGCTGTTATGATAAAAGCGATGTTATCCGCACAAAACCTCGGCGAACAAGTCAATAATTGGGAATTTATCGAGTTGTGGGTAGATGCGATTGTTTTCCCGCCTCGGATTCTGATGTTAGTGGGTGGCAAAAATAGTAAGTGTGGTATTTACGAACCATCGCTGAATTATAAACTGCTGTTTTTAAGCTCAAGTTATGATGAGGCTCACTCGTGGTTACTGGAAGATGAATATGAGCGAGTTGATGGGAGGCTTTTAGCCTCGGACATAGTTTGAGTGAAGAATAATTAGGGCGATCGGCCTTGGGAAGCCGTGTCTATTTTTTTTAGCCGTTTCCCTACTTTTTTGCGTCCATTTAAACTGATTTAATATGAAAGATGAATACTCCTAAACCTTTATTAACTAAAATCGAATTAAGACGATCGCTCCTCAACACCCGCAAATCCCTATCAGCCCAACAATGGAGAGAAAAGAGCGATCGCCTTTGCAACCACCTGCACAACTCGCCCCTATTTACCCAAGCAAAAACAATCCTTGCCTACTTTAGCTTTCGCCAAGAACCAGATTTAAGTCCCCTATTTGTAACTCCCCGCAAATGGGGATTTCCCCGCTGTGTCGGCTCATACTTATCCTGGCACGTTTGGCAGCCCGGAGATGCTTTACATACTGGAGCTTATGGCATACTAGAACCGCTGCCGGATGCTCCTAAAATCGACCACTCAGAAGTAGATTTAATCCTCGTACCCGCCGTTGGTTGCGATGTTCGCGGCTATCGCTTGGGCTACGGCGGCGGCTATTACGATCGAATGCTGAGTTTACCTGAGTGGGAATCAAAAATTACGATCGGCACAATCTTTGAATTTGCCTTGCTAGCCCAGCTACCAGTTGACTCCTGGGACAAACCGCTGCACGGAGTTTGCACCGAAAGCGGGTTAGAAATGATACAGCAAAAATCTTAAAGGTCGATCGAGCAATAAATTTTCAGCAATTATCCCTAGATCCATGTTTATATGTATTATGACTAACGCACTCGCCCACAAAGAAACCGGGTTTTTTAACCGAGATTGAGGGTTTTAAGCAAATACTTTGGTTAAAAAACCCGGTTTTTGGGCACCCGTGCATCAATCCTATCTATCCTACTGAAAGTCCTATTTAATCCAAAATCTAAAATCTAAAATCTAAAATCCTATGGCCCACCGATACGTTCGAGTTAAAACAACACAAGGACACATCCATTACGGTTTGCTGCAACTAAGCCACAGCGTTCAAGTATTTGATGCACCTCCGTGGTTAAAAGGACAACCAACAGATTTGGAACTCCAACCAGATACTTACCAAATTCTCGCCCCGTGCTCTCCCTCAAAAATTGTAGCCGTCGGCAAAAATTATGCCGATCACGCGGCCGAAATGGGTACTCCAGTACCCGAAGAACCCCTGCTGTTTTTTAAGCCTCCCAGCGCTATCATCCCCGCAGGTGGAGCGATTCGCTATCCGCAGCAGTCGGAAAGGGTAGACTACGAAGGAGAATTGGCCTTGGTAATTGGCGAATATTGTAGCAACTGCACTCCCGAACAAGCACACGGCAAGATTTGGGGCTATACCATCGCCAACGACGTGACAGCCAGAGATTTGCAAAAGCGTGACAACCAGTGGGCGAGGGCGAAAGGGTTCGATACATTTTGTCCCTTGGGGCCTTGGATTGTCCGCGAACTGAGTCCCGCTGCACAGTTGCAGACTTTTGTCAATGAGAGCGATCGACCTGTACAGTCATCCCAGATCGATCGCATGGTATTTTCCCCAGACTTTCTCGTCTCCTACATCAGTCAAATCATGACTCTAATTCCCGGCGATGTGATACTGACAGGAACGCCGCAAGGGGTAGGGCCGCTACAAATAGGCGATCGAGTCCGCATTGAGATAGAAGGTATTGGCAGTCTGGAAAATACCGTAGTTATTGGTTATTAGTTATTGGTTATTAGTTATTGGGCATTGGGCATTGGGCATTAGAACCAACAAATAATAACCAACTAACAACTGCCAACCGTCAACTGTCAACTGCCAACTGTCAACTGCCAACTGTCAACTGTCAACTGTCAACTGACTAACGTACCTGCATATAAACAGCATCCGAAAGCGGAGGAATCTCTGCATAGCGTCCCAACGCCGACTGAATGACTGCATAGAAAAATGCAGCCAAAGCGCCCAAAAACACCATGTTATACAGAGTTTCTGCAATAAATGCGACTTGCAAGCCTTTTGAGAAAATTGGCAAAACCAAACCGCACAGCATCAAAACAATGTCTAAAAGAATCGCCTGCATCGCATTAAAACGAATGAAGTGACTGATGTTTTCGTTTCTAACTACTCCTAAATACAGGGCAAAGAAAATAACCAAGCTAGCAAAGGGCAAACTATAAATTTGCATCAATGGAGATAGCGGTATCAACAACAGTTGCAGGATAGGAAACTGTGTAAACAGAAACCTGCCAAAGGCAAGCCCGTCAATCAGCGGCAGCAAGTAAGGCAAACAAGCAAAAATCCGGTCTGGAACAGTCGTAGATCCGCGCCAAGTCATAATGAACTCTCCTGAGTCGATCGATTTAACTATCAATTCCCGTTAAACTCAGGATAACGCAGCAGGCTCAGTTCCGACTCGCCCGGAATTTACCCACACTCAGAGCCTAGTAGATTCAGGGGTACTTAGATCGAGTCGGGTTCAATAGTCACCATGCCCGATGCCCGATGCCCCATGCCCCATGCCCCATGCCCCATGATTATTTGATATTGGCAATGACGAAGCCCATTAGACACTCGTATCGATCGGGCAAATTTTCCGTAGGTTTAGCAACTGGATGCCCGCAGCGAAGCTCTCCACCGCTCCAGCGCGGTTGGCCCGTGCGATCGGCGAGCACACAACCTTGGCAAACACACTGAGGGGCAAGCATCTGATTTTCCATTAGAATAACTAACATTTGATACCTCCGGCAGGTTTCATACCAGTAATTTCATTGTATGTCAGGAACTTGGGACAAACGGCTTAAGCTGAACACAATGTAATATTTGGATCAATCGTGCGAAATCCGTAGTAGGGTAAAAGATCCCCAATTCGCAATCCCAAAATTGTCAAGAGGTTGATTATTGTGACCGACACTAACTTTGAATTCCTTTCCAAAACCGACCCGCAGATTGCCGATTTAATCGGGCAAGAACTCCAGCGGCAGCGAGACCACCTAGAACTGATCGCCAGCGAAAACTTCACCTCCGCAGCCGTAATGGCAGCTCAAGGCTCAGTGCTGACCAATAAATACGCTGAAGGACTGCCAGCCAAACGCTACTACGGCGGCTGCGAATTTATTGACGGCATCGAGCAAATCGCGATCGATCGCGCCAAACAGCTATTTGGAGCAGCCCACGCCAACGTCCAGCCCCACTCCGGCGCTCAAGCGAACTTTGCAGTGTTTTTGAGCTTGCTAGAGCCTGGGGACGGAATTATGGGCATGGATTTGTCCCACGGCGGACACTTGACCCACGGTTCGCCCGTCAACGTCTCCGGCAAATGGTTCAAAGCTTTTCACTACGGCGTTAACAAAGAAACAGAACAGCTTGACTACGACGAAATTTTGGCACTGGCGAAACAAAACCGACCGAAATTGCTGATTTGCGGCTATTCAGCATATTCGCGAATTATCGACTTTGAAAAGTTTAGAGCGATCGCCGACGAAATCGGAGCCTACCTGCTCGCCGACATCGCCCACATCGCCGGGTTAGTCGCCACAGGCCACCACCCAAGCCCCCTTGACCACTGTCACGCAGTCACCACCACCACTCACAAAACCCTGCGAGGCCCCCGTGGCGGATTGATTATGACTAATGACCCCGAACTTGGCAAAAAGTTTGACAAAGCAGTGTTTCCCGGCACTCAAGGCGGCCCCTTAGAACACGTTATTGCGGGCAAAGCAGTAGCTTTCGGCGAAGCATTAAAACCCGAATTTAAAACTTATTCCGGTCAAGTAATAGAAAATGCGCGGGCTTTAGCAGCACAGTTGCAGCAGCGGGGTTTAAAACTCGTTTCCGGCGGCACGGACAATCACTTAATGCTAGTAGATTTGCAATCGGCAAACATGACAGGCAAGCGAGCCGACCAATTAGTTAGCGGTGTGAATATTACTGCTAATAAAAATACCGTGCCTTTCGATCCGGCATCGCCTTTTGTCACCAGCGGTTTGAGACTCGGTTCGCCAGCGATGACAACCAGGGGCATGGGAACTACTGAATTTACCGAAATTGGTAATATTATTGCCGATCGACTCCTGAATCCAGATGATGAAAGCGTCGCCGCCGATTGTCTGCGGCGAGTAGCTGCACTTTGCGATCGCTTCCCGTTATATCCGCACTTGTTCTTGAAAGTGCCGGCATTAGCTTAATTTTCCTGATTGGCAATGAGAAATTGGTAGTTGGAAGTGTACGGGTAAAAGGGTAAAAGAGCCGGAAAAGATTGAGAGTTGCCATTCGCGATCGCCCCCTGTTTTAACGTACATATATCGATCGCGTGGGGCGGGTTTTACCCGAGATATTTGTCGGTAGCCAAAGATATCGATCTACCCGCCCCCTTCCAGGGATAAATCCACTCGGATCGATGTGTCGATCGACAGTCTCGCGATCACAGCATAGATCCCCAAGGGTCTTAATTTGAGAGTTACTAAGTGAAAAATCTCACTTTTTGGCGATCGGGCAACTTCCACTCCAACAAATTTCCGGCTCCCAAACCCCCCAGTCGCACTTTAAAGATGTTTCCTTGTGATAAGCCATCTGAAATGTAGTAGACTCTGCCTGACAGCCTAATTGCCCCGCACTATTATTTAAAATTGATTTCAGATGCCGTATCAGTATCTGTACCACGTAGTCGCTTTTCTGGTTTCTGCGATCGTCGTCCTCTACAGTACACCAATAGTCAAAAAAATTGGTCTCAAAAGCGGGAGAGTCGATCGGCCAGGCGAGCGAAAAGTCCACAAGCGCCCAATGGTGCGCTTGGGAGGAGTGTCCATCTTTATGGGCACTCTGACTGCTCTGTTATTTGTCTGGCTCTCAGGAGGCTTCATCGATGCTAGCGGACAAATTCTCGATCGCAAAGACGAATACGAAATCTGGGGAGTCACCCTCGGCGGCGTCGGATTCTTCCTCATCGGTTTAGCAGACGATTTATTTTCGCTCTCAGCCATCAAACGCTTGCTCATGCAAATTGGCGTATCCAGCATCGCTTGGTACGCGGGCGTACAAATTGAGTTTCTCACAGTTCCATCCTTGGGACTGACAGATCTTGGCTGGCTGAGCTTGCCAATTACCGTAATTTGGCTCGTCGGTATGGCCAACGCCATCAACTGGATTGACGGTTTGGACGGTTTAGCAGCCGGAGTTTCAGGCATTGCAGCAGTTGTGATGCTGATAGTCAGTCTGTCAATGCACCAACCCGCAGCAGCCCTAATTGCAGCGGCTTTAGCAGGCGGCACTTTGGGATTTCTGCGCTACAACTTCAATCCGGCTCAAATCTTTATGGGAGATGGCGGCGCTTATTTTATCGGTTTCACTCTCGCGGGAGTGGGAGTAATTGGGTTAGTTAAAACTACGGCTATTACCTCTGTGTTGCTGCCATATTTAATTTTAGCTGTACCGATTTTAGATATGTCAGCCGTGATTCTCGATCGACTCCGCAACGGCAAATCACCATTTATTGCTGACAAGCGCCACCTCCACCACCGACTTCTAGAAGCCGGACTATCCCATAAATTTGCGGTTTTATTTATTTACTCGCTGACACTGTGGGTAGGGAGTTTAGCCCTAGCTTTTTCGGTTCCAAGCGGCATCATTTACGCGATGGGTGCGACAAGTTTGCTGGGATACGCTAGCTGGAAAGTTTGGAGACACGCTCGATAGTCAGTTGACAGTTGACAGTGGACAGTTGACAGTTGACAGTTGACAGTTGATGGTTGATGGTTGACAGTTGACAGTTATCATTTACCACCAATTAGCAATTAGCAATTAGCAATTACCAATTACCAATTAGCAATTAACAATTAACAATTAGCAATTACCAATGCCCAATCCCTCCGCTTCGCTTCGCCCAATGCCCAATGCCCAATGCCCAATGCCCAATGCCCTATTACCAATAACTAATGGTTGCTGAAATTATTTGTGTTGGCACTGAATTGCTGTTAGGAGATATTCTTAATGGCAACGCTCAGTTTTTAGCGAAAGAATTAGCGAGTTTGGGAATCCCTCATTACTATCAAACCGTGGTGGGGGACAATCCAGAACGCATCAAACAAGTGTTAGAAATCGCTGTGGGTCGATCGCAACTTTTACTCTTCACAGGAGGTCTAGGCCCGACACCAGACGACCTCACAGTCGAAACAATCGCCGATTTTTTTGGCGTTCCCTTAATCGAAAAACCGGAAATTATCGCCGATATCGAACAAAAATTTGCCCTGCGCGGACGCACCATGAGTCCCAGCAACCGCAAACAAGCTTTAATTCCAGAAACGGCGGACATTCTGCCTAACCGCAGCGGTTCTGCACCGGGCATTATTTGGCAGCCGATTCCCAACGTGACAGTGATGACATTTCCCGGCGTACCGGCGGAAATGCACTTGATGTGGCGAGAAACCGCCGTTCCTTACCTAAAAAATGGCGGTTGGTGCAGCGCCACTATTTTCAGCCGCACGTTGAAATTTTGGGGAATTGCTGAGTCGGCCCTGGCGGAAAAAGTAGAATCTTTTCTGCATTTAACTAATCCTACTGTGGCTCCCTACGCCAATCACGGTCAAGTCAAATTGCGGATTTCGGCCCGCGCTGACTCGGAAGTGGCTGCGAAAAAGTTAATTGAGCCGATCGAACAACAATTGCTGCAGATTACTGGCCTAGACTGTTACGGCGCGGATACCGATACCCTCCCTTCGACTGTCGGGCAATTGTTGCTGGATGCGGGGCAAACTCTGAGTGTGGCTGAATCCTGCACGGGAGGAGGGTTAGGGGCGATGCTGACTTCTGTTCCCGGCAGTTCGAGCTATTTTTGGGGCGGGATTATTTCTTATGACAATCGAGTTAAGGAATCATTATTAGGTGTTAATCCCCAAGATTTAGCCGAATTCGGCGCAGTCAGCGAGCAAGTAGCAAAACAAATGGCTGCGGGAGTGCGCGCGAGGCTCAATACCGATTGGGGATTGAGCATTACAGGCATCGCCGGGCCCGGAGGCGGTACAGACGCTAAACCTGTGGGACTGGTTTATGTCGGTTTAGCTGGCCCCGACGGCGTGACAGAAAGTTTTGAATACCGCTTTGGCGATGCGCGAGGCCGGGATTGGATTCGGCATCTCAGTAGCTGTACGGCGCTCGATCGGCTCCGGCGTCAATTATTATTGGTAAAAGCGTAGAAAATATCCAAGGCCGTGTCAATTGTCAACTGTTAGCAGTAAGCTTAATCTTTATTTAACACTCTGCGAACCCAGATTGTTCCGTAATTTTCTGATAACCTCTTGATTATCTGTAAAGATTCGTTATGATAATAAGATAGGACTGATTGGCAAATATACTGAACTCTCTCCTTTGCTCAAAACAACCAGCAAGCGAGACAGCAAGTTTGACCTTTGATTTCAAAGTCGTGCTTGCTTATGTTTCAGAAATTTAGCCGTCGGTTTAGCAGTCTAGACTATAAAAAAAGGAGCTATCCGTTCAATGGAAAACATTGAAAAGGTGCTGGAACAAATTGAAAAATGGGTTCGCAAGTTGATAGAAGGACTTCTGAGTCCCGAAGCTCAACCGGAACTGCAACCGATTCCTATTCCAGTTAACCAACCTAGGCATCGCCGATAGTTGAGACTGGGTTTGAGATTTGATGTTGGCGATCGAATTCAAGTCAAAACTCAAAGTTTTGTGGCGCTGGAATTTAAAAAATTGTTAAATATCCTGGTACTTCATGGCCCTAATCTGAATCTATTGGGTCAGCGAGAACCTGGAGTATATGGTTCTGCGACTTTAAAGGATATCAACGAGTTGCTAGAACGAGAAGCGCAAGCTCTCCAGGTGCAAGTCTCTATTCAGCAGTCGAATCACGAAGGGGTTTTGGTGGATGCTATTCATTCGATGTTGGGGCAGCACCAAGGTTTATTGATTAATGCTGGAGCTTATACTCATACGAGTGTGGCAATTAGAGACGCGATCGCTGCGGTGAATATCCCTGCGGTGGAAGTTCATCTGAGCAATATTTACCGCCGGGAAGCTTTTCGACACCACTCGTATATTGCACCAGTGGCGATCGGGCAAATCAGCGGTTTTGGCTCGGAGAGTTATCGGCTGGGGCTGCAAGCTCTCGTTAGTCACTTGATGAAAAATTAAAAATTTACCGATTCTAGCGATCGGATGAGGGCCGGTTTTAGATGGAAAACCAGCCCTTATATGTTTGGGTTTAATTCAAATTCATCACAAGAATTGGTAATGGGTAATTGGTAATGGGTAATTGGTAATGGGTAATTGGTAATGGGTAATTGGTAAGCTGTTGCGCATTTTAATTGCATATTCTGCGCGATGCTCGGAGCAAATGCCCACAAGAGTTTGATTGATTATTGACACACAATTTAAATGCAACAACAGCTTAATGGGTAATAACACAGCAAAAAAATGACCAATGACTAATGACCAATGACTAATGACCAATGACTAATGACTAATGACTAATGACTAATGACTAATGACTAATGACTAACAACTTAAGTTAAATTCAAATGCGGCATTCCCTGTTGAGCAAGTTTCAAGGAACCATCCTGGGGGCAGTTTTAGGAGACTCTATAGGCCTGCAATACCAGAGGGAACTGGCGGGTATCCCTCGCCGAACAGAAGACTTGCAGCCGATTTTACAACTGACGAAACACCAACAATTGACCCTGAGTGGGGCAAAATTGGCGTTGAATTCTGCCAGCAGCAAAATCCTAACTAGCAAACACTCCAAATGCGGGAGACTTGCAGTGGCGTCCGCTCAAAGTTTAATTCGGTGTAACGGTTTAGATTTCAAAGATTGGGGCGATACTTGGGAAGTATTCGCCAAGTCGGAAATCTACCATTCGCAAAACACAGAGTTTCAAAGCCTGCTTAACCCTTGTGAAGTTGCGGTTGCTGCGCTGCCGTGCGCGATGTTTTTTCACGAAAATAAGGCTAAGCTGCGAGAAAAAATCATGCTGGCGACAGATGTTTTGCCCAACGAAAATAAGGCAGAATTGCAAACAGCCGTTTTAGCTATCGGATATGCGATCGCCCGATCGCTCAAACAAAGACTTGACCCCGCAACAGCGATCGAACAAACAATTGCCTACCTGAAAACAGATAATGCCTTAACAGAACTGCTGCTGCAAGTGCAAATACTACTAGAAAAAGGAGCCGATTTAGAAACAGCCGCCACTCATCTGTGCAAAAGCGCGACAGCTTTGCGAGAAAGACAGGGCGAAGGTGAAAAAAAATTACAAACCGAGTCAATTGTCAACCCAGAAAATTTGATTCCCATTGCCTTAGCTTTCTACTGCTTTTTGAACACCCCAGAAGACTTGCGCTTGTCAGTGGTGCGTGCTGCCCGCTGTGGCATAACTGGACAAATAACCTGCGCTTTGACGGGAGCTTTGTCTGGAGCCTATAACGGCGTTGCGGGGATTCCTGTAGAATGGCGACAGGTATCTTTGGCTGAGGTTAAATCCCAGCAGCTAGCCGAGGGCCGAGAACCCTCGCTCTGGGGAACTGGCAGCGATGCAAAAATTGTAGAGTTAGCAAATAACCTGTTTGCTGTTTGGGCGGGAGTTTACAAGCCCGATACCGGACTGGATTCCGCAGCGCTAGCCCGATCGGTGGCTGCACCTTATGTCATTAGACCTCGTAAAATATAAAGTTTGGAGCTTTTAACGGTAAGGGGAAACCAGAAATTAGCAAGTAGCCATTAACAAGTCAAAAGCGAAAGTGGAAGGAGAGCGACAATTAAAAATTAAAAAGTGAAAAATTAAATGTGAAAAATTAAATCGGACGCGCCTGCCCCAACAAGCCAGGTTTAAACGAGAATATGGGGTTGGGAAACGAAAAATCTACGGATAAACAAGGTTTTTAGCGATCGCGCGCGAGTTCTGTTCAAGATAGACAAGGTTGAATATTCAGCCAGGTTAGTTCGGATAAAATCAATCAAGATGCATAGTCAGGAATTCTGACAAAGCTGCTGGATAACAGTGATATATCTTCGACACAAATGAATACGCTCTCCTCATTGATGCGGCAGATTGAGCAGCTAGGGGCTGCGCGCTCACTGCGCCAACACATTGCTAAAGTGCAAAATGGCAGCAGCAAAGCAGATACCGATCGCGCTGGCGGGCCTCTCCTGAGCCGTTTGTCGCGCCCGAAATGGATTCTTCCCGAGGCTTTTACTACTAAATTTACAAGTAAAACCTCCAAATCAAGCCTCAAAAATCAAGCTCGTTCCCCTATGTTGGCGCTGGTGGCGGTAGTTTCCCTCAGCAGCACTTTGGGGCACCGCTTCTACAACCAGCCGAAACTGGATGTGGGGACGAAAGCTCCTCAGACGATTAAGGCTCCTGATACTGCTAGCGTCCCGGATTACAAAACTACTGAAGAACAGCGGAAAGCAGCGCGGATCGGGGCTGTAGCGATATTAATGCTAGATCCTGCGGTCAATCGACAAATTTATCAAGAATTGCAACAATTTTTGCAGCAGGGGAGCGATCTACGGGAGGCGGTAGGGCCGTTTCCGTTTGCGAAATCCTCGGCGCTCTCACTTGCTGCACAGGTTTACTTGCGAGGCTGTCCCGAGTGGGAGTGGCGATCTATTTTGGCGCAAGCTAAGGAAAAAAGTCAAACTTCCGATCGCTTGAGTTTGGATTCTCCCGCAGTTGCTGGGCCGACGGAGAACAAGTCTCAGCAGGATGCTATCGCTCAATTGCAAGCTTACAGCCGATCGGTCCGGGCGGAAGAGTTTCAAAGCCTGACAGACAGTATTTCCTCTGCTCGCCGCAGCTATCTCAATGCTGTGGAGGCGCTGGAAAAACCGTTGGTTTCCGGGTTCCCCCAGATTTACGATACTTCGCTGTTTGATTTGTCGGATGCAGCTTGGCAGAAAACCCAAACAGGCATGAATCGCGCGGCAAAAAGGATGGTGGCTCAAGGTATCCTGCAGGGATTGCCAAAAGAGATTTTGAAAGAAGCTGTGAAGCTGCAAGTGGCTGATGAAGTGCCGTTAGAGTCCCAAGGTTTGGCGGTGGAGGGTTTAACAGCGATTTTGCAGCCAAATCTGGTGAGAGATCGCGAGGAAACCAAACAGCTAGCTGAATTAGCGGCGCAAAAGGTGCAACCGGTGATGATCGCAGTACAGCAGGGCGAGATAATTGTTGCACAAGGAAAAGATATCTCGCAGCAAGATTTCGTGTTGCTGGACTATTTTGGTTTGAGCCGGCGGGGGGTGAATTGGTTGGGGCTGGCGGGGTTTGTTTGTTTAGTCGCAGGGGCAATTGCGATCGTACTGTTGGTGGAAAGGCACTACCGCTTGCGCCGCAGAGATCATTTGCTATTGCTGCTGCTGACTTTGAGCGCGCCGGTGCTGGTGAGTTTGGGGCTGCCTTGGACGAGTTTGCCCGCGATCGGCATTTTAGCAGGCGGCTTCTACGGTTCGGCGGTGGGAGTGACTGTGGTGGGGCTGCTGTCGGCACTGCTACCCATTGGCTTGGGTGTAGAGTTGATTCATTTGGTAGCTAGCGCGGCGGGGGGATTGCTGGGCGCTTTTATGGCCGGAAGGTTGCGATCGCGCGAGGAGTTGGCTCTGTTGGGCGTGGCTGTCGGCTTGACTCAGGGCAGCGTCTATCTGGTGGGGACTTTGATTGCCAGCGCTGCTGCTGGTGCGATTTGGTACGTCGTGCTCGGTACGGTGGGCGCGCAAAGTTTGGCCGGCTTGGCTTGGAGTGTTGTGGCGATCGGCATCAGCCCTTATTTGGAACACGTTTTTGACTTGATTACGCCGATCCGGCTGGCGGAACTTGCCAATCCCAACCGGCCGCTGTTGAAGAAATTGGCTGCCGAGACTCCGGGGACTTTTCAGCACACGCTGTTTGTGGCAAGTTTGGCAGAGGCTGCGGCCCGGGAACTCGGCTGCAATGTTGAGCTGGTCAGAGCTGGGACACTATACCACGATATTGGAAAAATGCACGACCCGCTCGGATTTTGTGAAAATCAAATGGGCGGGGGTAACAAACACGATGAAATTAATGACCCTTGGGCGAGCGCTGAGATTATTAAAAAGCACGTTAGCGAGGGCTTGGTGATGGCGCGGAAGCATCGATTGCCGAAGGCAATTCAGGCGTTTATTCCTGAACATCAAGGCACAATGTTAATTGCTTATTTTTACCACCAAGCGCAGCAAATTGCTGCAAAAGAAGCAGAAGATTTAAAGATTGCTTTGCCAGATGCGGGTAATTTAAAGTCAACAATCGAAAGTCGGGAAGTGAGGGAGGAAGATTTTCGCTATGACGGGCCGATTCCGCAGTCGCGGGAAACGGGGATTCTGATGTTGGCGGATTCTTGTGAGGCTGCTTTGCGATCGCTCAAGGATGCTACTCACGAGGAAGCTTTGAATATGGTTAATAAGATTTTGCGAGCTCGTTGGCAGGATAATCAGTTGATTGATTCGGGTTTGACGCGGGAGGATATGTCTCTAATTGCAGAGATTTTTGTGCGGGTTTGGGAACAGTTCAATCACAAGCGGATTGCTTATCCTAGTGCCGTTTTTACTCCGAGGTAGAGATAAGTTGCTAGTTAAAATTTGGGACTTATATTCAAATGGGGTATTTTACCACATGAGATAATTCCTAGAGTTAAAGAGTTAAAGATTTTATTGAGAGGCAATCGCTTTTAAGATGTACCACGCAGGGCACCGTGAACTTGAGGATTGCCACTCAAAATCACGACAGTTTGCTTGATTCCGTCGATTAACCAATGTCCGTCTGTTTGAATCAAGGAATGAAAATAGTTTCCTGCTGTATCCAGTCGATTCTCTCCCAATTTGCGAGTGGGGTCAAGTCGATAAATTTGGTATGCCGATTGGCATTTGGCGGTATCGTTGTTAAGAGTTACTTCTTGATTCGTGCTGACGTGCAGCGTTTGCAAACCGGCAAGTCCCTCTACCCGCTGTTTTATGTATGCTTCTGCGGTTACTCGTCTGGGAGTTTCACTCCTGAAGTCTGAATAGTCGATATCTATTTCGTCGGCTAGGTGCGATCGCAATTTGTCCCAGTCCTTGGCGTCGATCGCATTTGCGAATGCTACGATCGCATCTATGACAGCAGCGCGGTTAACAATCCAGCGGATTTCTGGGAGTTCGTACATGGCAAATAACCTTGGCTACTTTAGGTAAGTGTTGAGTTTAAGAGTTTTAAAACCGCAGATGTAGGCGCTTCGCCTTCCCGAAGGGTACGCGGATAAACGCAGATGAATTTTGGGTTTATCCTGATGTTAGATTGATTTTATCCTTTCACTCCGGCGGCCGCTTCTGTGGGCACAATGTATTTTTGCAAGAGCAAAAACAGTCCTAAAACAGGAATGATCGAAATAATCGAACCCGCGGCCACCAAACGCCAATCCAAAGAAAATGTCCCGGCTAAATTCGCGACACCTAACGGTAATGTGTAATATTCCGGCCTGTCTAAAACTAGAAGCGGCCACAAAAAGTCACTCCAAGAACCGATAAATACGAAAATTCCTAAAGTCACTAAAGCTGGCTTAATTGCCGGAATCATGACGTGCCACCAAATGCCTAATTCTGTGCAGCCATCAATGCGGGCGGCTTCTTCTAGTTCTTTGGGAACTGCTAGGAATGCTTGCCGCAATAAAAATATGCCGAAGGCTGAGGCTAGTCCGGGAAATATTACGCCTAAATAGCTATTTTTTAATCCTAGTTGTACTGTCAATATGTACAGCGGAATCATGACTATTTGGAAGGGAATCATGATTGTGGAAACGATCGTAATTAAGATGGCTTCGCGACCGCGAAAGTTGAGTCTGGCTAAGGGGTATGCGGCGAGGGCGCAAAATAAAACGTTGATGCTGACTGTGAGGCCTGCAATCAGGCTGCTGTTGAACAGGTAGCGGCCGAAGGGGTTGGTTTGCCAGACTTTAATGAAGTTTTCGAGGGTTGGCTGTTGCGGCCACAGTTGCGGGGGATATTGGAAGATGTTTTCGCTGGGGGATTTCAGGGATGTGCTGAGCAGCCACAGCAAGGGGAAGAGCATTAAAAGTGCGATCGCCCCCATGATACTGTATGTCCACAGCGTGCTCCACCGCGAGGGACGGCTGTTTAGGGAATTTGATTTTTTAGTTTTGAGATTGTTCATAGTTGGGATATGATAATAAGTCCTTGCTTCGTGAGAAGCCTTGTTTGTCCATAAGGGATTATTGCCATGAAACCGTTTATTTACGAAACAATGTACATTCTGCGCCCAGATTTGGGTGAAGAAATGACTGACCAGGCGATCGCGAAATATCAAACCATTTTGCGCGATCAAGGTGCTGAAAATATCGAAACTCAGCACCGCGGCAAGCGTCGCTTGGCTTACGAAATCGGCAAGCACCGCGACGGAGTATACGTTCAAATGAACTATACAGCTCCGGGCGCTGCAATTTTTCCTATGGAACGCGCGATGCGTCTGAGCGAAGAAGTGATTCGCTATTTGACGATCAAGCAAGATGTCCCAGATGCACCTGAAGCTGAAGCTGAAGCTGAAGTCGCTGCTTAGAAATCTTGTTAACTTAACGTCTTAGTAGTACGGATCTACTGTTTGATAGTTAGGCCTAGATCCCCCCTAGT
Source organism: Microcoleus sp. A2-C3 (assembly GCF_036706065.1). Lineage (NCBI taxonomy): Bacteria > Bacillati > Cyanobacteriota > Cyanophyceae > Oscillatoriales > Microcoleaceae > Microcoleus > Microcoleus sp. A2-C3. The sequence continues at coordinate 24,693 of NZ_JAUBVX010000016.1, forward strand.
CCCCCTTAGGAAGGGGGGGACAAGAGAATTGTCAAAGTCCCCTTAAGAAAGGGGAAAGACAAGGGAGTTGTCAAAGTCTCCCTTAAGAAGAAGGACAGGATTCATCTCAAAGTCCCCCTTCTTAAGGGGGATTTAGGGGGATCTGGCCTCGGATCAAAACGCGATTTATCAAGATTTTCAGGCAAAAACGTTAATCCGAGTTCAAAAACTCCAAATAATTATTAGTTAATTCTTTGACTGCTAATTCGTGAAATTGCTGGCCGTGTTCGGGAGTTGCTAAGGCTGGATTTGAACCCATTCTCCCGTCGGGAAATCGGCGGCGGAAGTCTGTAGCACTATAAATTTTGTGCCCGGATGCAACTTCTTCCGAAAGCGGTGCTTGCTTGATTGCTTCTGGATAAAGGTACTGAGTTAAGGCGATTTCGCTGGGGGTGGCGTGGGAACCTTCTTGGTTTCCGTACAATTCTTTGGCTAGTTTGTAGACTGAACCGCACATGAACCAGTTGCCAATTTGACACTGGATGCGATCGGCATTTGGTAAATTCAAGTCCGACAAATGCGCGTAAGTCTCGGAAAATGCTGCTTTCATCGTGGCAATGTTGCCACCGTGACCGTTGATGAAAAAATATTTCTCAAATCCGGCTTTTGCCAAAGATGTGATATAATCCCTAATTACTAATATCAGCGTCTGCGGTCGGAGGCTGATGCTACCGGGAAAGCTCGTGTGATGCAGGGCCATGCCTACATTAATTGTCGGGCCGACTAAGGCATTCGCTGCTGCGCCGACACTCTGGGCGATCGCACCAGCAGCAATCGCGTCAGTTCCGATTAAGCCGGTGGGCCCGTGTTGTTCGGTGGAGCCGATCGGGATAATTATGCCTCGCGAGCTCTCTAAATAAGCTTCTACTTCGGGCCAGGTAGTTAAATGCAGCAACATTATAGGCAGTCTACAGAATTTTTACTTACTATTGTCGATCGTAGCGGGCCTGAGTCAGTTGTAGCGCGATCGGCGATCGCGTTCAACCCAAGACGCACGATTCCTCAAAAACTCGATTGATGCCCAGATTTATCCTGACTTTTCCCCAATATTTTTAGAGCAATCAGGTTTCCGAGCATAAATGCGATCGAGATTGTATCTTCAACTAAAAATGTAGGGTTCGGTTGAAATTTAAGAACAACATTACTCAGCTTTAATAAATTAACCGTTTATTTACTAAAACTTTACCTTTTGATAACCTTTTGCCTGTACGATAAACCCATCTCCCAGTAAATTGGGTGTAACCTGGTCAATTTAAAGTGGGCAATGTTTTACAAAGTAATACCGACCCCTAACAATGACCAGGCTTCTAACGCCTGGACTGAGGAAGACAGCGCAGCTATCGCAACTGCTCAACGACTATATTTCTTGCACGAACAAGTAAAAACAGTCGAGCGTATGTCTGTCGGATGGACTGGCGAAAGATGATAAGTGATTGAATAGTCGATCGTTAATACAAAGCGATCGCAGCGCGAGAGTGCCTCAGCTACTGAAGAACGCACCTCCGGCTAGCCACATACAAACACAACTCCCACTGATATTTATGTCTTCTGCTGAATTAAGCGAATGTCCTTCAAGGTTGGCTGTTGGACAAGCCGGCCGTATCCTGTTATTGGAAGGTGAAGACCTGTTGCGGGAAATGCTAGCTTTAGCCCTGAAAGAACAGGGCTATGAGGTGGTGGTTACTAGCGACGGGCGCAACGCTCTGCCTTCTGTGCAGGCTTCCTCGTCATACCACGGTGAATTTGCCTTTAACCTATTAATTATGGATTCAATCAACGGTTTGGATCTGTGTCGAATGTTACGGCATCAAGGAAATCCCGTACCTATTTTGATTATCGGTGCTAGAGGAAGTGCCAACAATTGCGCTTTTTATCTAGAAGCCGGATCAGATGATTATCTCACCAAGCCTTTTGGAATGCGGGAATTTATCGCCCGTTGTCGAGCGCTGATGCGTCGCCAACGCCTCGGTCAGTTGTCGCAGCCGGTAATGCTGCAATATAAGAGCATAACTCTTTATCCTGAAGAATGCCGCGTATTGGTTCGCGGCATTGAAGTGAAATTTTCTCCTAAACAGTTTCGCTTACTAGAACTATTTATGAGTAATCCGCGGCGAGTGTGGTCTCGCGATCGGTTGCTGGAAAAAATTTGGGGTCAAGATTTTATCGGAGATAGCAAAACAGTTGATGTTCACATCCGCTGGCTGCGCGAAAAGTTGGAAATCGATCCTAGTCAACCGGACTACATCATTACAGTACGGGGATTCGGCTATCGATTTGGTTGATTGTTTAAATTAGTTGTAGGGCTCCAAGTTGCAGTCAAATATAACGTAGGGACACAACATTTTTGTGTCCTTATTTGTATGTGTAGGGCAATTATCGTAGTGCATATTTTCCGTGCGATCGACCACCAGCGAGCCGAATATATACTTAAGTCCAGCGAGTTGTGTGACAAAAGGTGAAAAATTCGGGTTTGAGTGCGATCGGGAGATTTGACATCCCAGGAAAAAAGAACAGAGATTGCTCGCCCCAAGATTCAAAAAAAAATACAATAAATTTAATTTTTAGCCGGCGGATGCTCAGTTGTCAAGCAATATTTTACCACAAGAAATGGGTTTCAAGCCTCCTCCTTGTAGTGTGCAAGGAAAAATTAATTTCCCTCGCAGGCCATCTCCTCGCGATCGAGTACGGGGTAACTCTCAACAGGCAAGCTGTTTGCAGTCAACTGTTGAAATACGACTGTCAAGAATCAAGAATTCCTACTTTTATTGAGTGCAAAACTACCTGCATTTGCACTCAATTCTTGCGAACAAAAATTTGTCATTCCCTTCCCAGATGCTGTTAATTCCTCGAAGGATAGGGAGAAGATTCCGGCGTTGCTGACTTACGGTACGAAAGGCTAAATATGCAATTCACAAAAACTAGCACCTAAAAAGCTTCGGGATTTTCTTGCTTATTTGTTTTTCGCGCCCAATCGAGCAACCCCCTGCCTTCTGCTATGAATTTCTCGCCCGCGATCGAATTAGCGCCGAGGGCGAAGCTTGCACACCACGCACTCTGAGTTAAAAAGTGCAATAAATGCCCCAGCGATCGCGACATTACCTCTATTTTGCTGTACAATCAAAAGCAGGCGTTTTTATTTTATTAATTCGATCGTAAAAATATTGTAGAGTTATGCAGCCTGCTAGCAGTTCATAGGTAGCATCTCAAAAATCAGCAGACTTTGATAACAGTCCATAACAGAGACAAAACTTACGATCGTCAATCCGGTTTCTACGCAAAACAAGCACCAACGTTGTGAACCCAACCCGATCTACTGGCCCCAAAGCCACAAAAACTGCTCGCTCCCGAACCTTGCGAACAGTTCTGATAGTTCCCTTCGTCTTGCAACTCTTCGCGGCGGTGGGACTGGTAGGATATCTCTCGTTTAAAAATGGACAGAAGGCAGTCAACGAAATTGCCGATCGACTAATGGCAGAAGTAGGCAGCCGCGTCCAACAAAATCTTGGTACTTACCTGACTGTACCCCATCAGGTCAACCAGATCAATGCTGCGGCGATCGAACTCGGCACCCTGAACCTGGAAGATTTACCTATTTTACAACGTCATTTTTGGCGGCAGCTTCAGATATTTGACACGCTCACTTTTACGGGTTTAGGGTTAGAACAAAAAGACAACTTGGGGGCAGAAAGGCTCGACAACGGCTCGCTGACTTTGAGAATATCGACAGCAGCAAGTAACTATGATTTTCGCACATATACTACCAATGAATCCGGTGAAATCGCCCAATTTTTAAACAACAAAACTAATTTCGACCCGCGCACTCGCCCGTGGTACAAAGCTGCGGTAGCTGCTGGCAAACCCACCTGGAGTCAGATTTATCCCAATACGGCCGGCATTACTGCTTATCTTGGCGCATCTATGCCTTTCTACGACAAACAAGGCAAATTGCAAGGCGTACTATTAACTAATATTAATTTGTCCACCATTGGCAAGTTTTTGGAAAGCTTAAAAATCGGCAAAACCGGACAAGTTTTTATTATAGAGCGATCGGGAATGCTGGTCGCAACTTCGACAGGAGAAAAACCGTTTCATACCGTGAAAAAAGACTACGGCGCTGAACGAGTTAAAGCAATTGATAGTAACAATACTTTCACCAAAACCACTGCTCAATATTTAGCAACCAATTTTAACGAATTCCAATCTCTGAAAAGTTCGCAGTCACTAGAATTTGATGTTCAGGGTAATAAACAATTTTTACAAGTTCTACCTTGGCAAGATGACAAAGGATTGGATTGGTTGATTGTGGTGGTTGTTCCCGAAGCGGATTTCATGGCACAAATTAATGCCAACACTACCGCAACTATTTTGTTGTGTGCTGCTGCTTTGATCGTCGCTATAATTGTCGGCGTTGTTACGGCAAGGTGGGTAACAAAACCGATTTTATCTTTGAACGAGGCTGCCAAAAATATTGCTAAAGGTGAATGGGGCAAAAGTGTCACAATTAATCGCGATGATGAAGTCGGAGAACTTGCCAACTCATTTAATAGTATGGCGGCGCAACTGCAAGTATCTTTCACAGAAATGCAAGCTTTGAATGCCGAATTGTCTGAGAGTGAAAGTCGGCTCAACCAAATTTTAGAAGCCGTTCCGGTGGGGATATTTGTCGCCGAGTCTAGCGGCAAACTTTACTATGTTAATTCTCGCGCTCAGGATTTATTAGGGAAAGGTATAGTCGCTAATACTTCGGAGGAACTTCGCGAAATTTATAAAATTCATCTGACAGGTAGCAACGAAATTTATCCAGCCGAAAAAGATCCAATTATTAATGCTTTTAAAGGGGCTAGTGTTAATGTTGATGATATGGAAATTCGCCAGCCTGACAGGATTATTCCGATCGAGGTTTGGGGCACGCCCATCTATGATGATAAAGGAAAGGTGAGTTATGCGATCGCAGCTTTTGCCGATATCACTCAACGCAAACAAGCCGAAAAATTGGTAGCGGAATACAACCGCACTCTCGAAATCCAAGTCGCGGAAAGAACCCAAGAACTCAAAACAGCATTGGACAACCTGCAAACCACTCAGGAAGAGCTGATTCAATCGGAAAAAATGGCAGCTTTAGGTCAATTAGTCGCCGGAGTTGCTCACGAATTGAATACTCCGTTGGGTGCAATTCGATCGAGTGCGGGAAATATGATTAATTTTTTGGGTCAAACTATCACTAATTTGCCCTCACTGTTTCAGTCGCTTTCCCCCGCAGAATCTGAAAACTTTAGTCAATTAATGTATCGCTCGCTACAAAAAGATATGACTTTAACAGCTAGAGAAGAAAGGAAGTTAAAGCGGACTTTGATTCGTCAACTCGAAGGCGAAGACATTGACGAAGCAGATAATATCGCGGATACATTGGTGGATATGGGCATTTACGAGGCTGACGACTTTCTGTCTCTGCTGCAAAAGGTCGATCGCGATCGCATCTTAGAAATAGCTTACAAACTCTCAGAAATTCAGCGAGGAACCCAAATAATCAATACCGCAGCCGATCGCGCTTCTAAAGTCGTCTTTGCCCTGAAAACCTATGCCCGTTACGACTCATCAGAAACGATGGTTGAATCTAATATAACTCAAGGCATAGAAACCGTACTCACCCTGTATCAAAATAACTTCAAATACGGCGTAGAAGTTATCCGCAATTTCCAAACAATACCGCCCATAATGTGCTATGTAGACCAACTAAATCAAGTATGGACAAATCTGATTCACAACGCCCTGCAAGCGATGGACAATCAAGGCACATTAGCTCTAGAAATCCTTCAGGAAGGCAACAATATCAAAGTCGGCGTTACGGATAGCGGTGCAGGAATTCCAACCGAAGTCATGCCCAAAATATTCGCTCCCTTCTTTACCACAAAACCCCCCGGAGAAGGCAGCGGTCTGGGTCTCGATATAGTCAGAAAAATAGTTGACAAACATCACGGTAAAATAGAAGTTGAATCCGTTCCCGGCAAAACTACTTTTACAGTTGTTCTACCTATAAATCGCCCCTAAATAATTAGTTAAATAATCAAAGATGTCTAAACCAATTATCCTGTGTGTTGACGACGAACCAGTAGTTTTAAAAAGCCTCAAAACCCAACTTAAATCTGCCTTTGGGAATGCTTATCTTTACGAGATAGCGGAAAATCCCGCCGAGGCTTTAGAGTTAATTGATGAATTAAATGAGGACGAAATTTCGATTGTATTGATTGTATCGGATTGGTTAATGCCAGGAATGAAAGGAGATGAATTTCTGATTCGCGTTCATCAAAAATTTCCCAAAATAGTCAAAATTATGTTAACAGGTCAAGCCGATGAACAGGCAGTAAAGAGGGCTTTTGACGAAGCCAACCTCCATCGGTGTTTGCAAAAACCTTGGTCGGAATCAGAGTTGATCGAAGCCATTAAAACAGCCTTATCGTTATGACAAAACAAGTCATTATTTGCGTTGACGATGAAAAAACAATTCTGAAAAGTCTTAAAACTGAATTAAAAGAGGCTTTGGGCAATACTTATCAGATTGAAATTGCCGAAGGAGGTCAAGATGCCCTAGAGTTAATTGCTGAATTACTCGAAGACGGGTATGAAATCCCTTTAATCATCTCGGATTATGTAATGCCTGACATGAAAGGAGATGAATTGTTGCGGCTAGTTCACGAAATTTCTCCCAAAACTCTCAAGGTGATGCTGACGGGTCAGGCGACTATTGAGGCGGTAGGAAATGCCATCAAACACGCGAAACTCTACCGCTATATCGGCAAACCTTGGCAAACTCAAGACTTGAAATTGACTGTGACAGAAGCCGTCCACAGCTACAGTCTGGATAAAAAACTAGCAGAACAAAATGCCGAACTTCGGAAAATCAATCAGGAGTTAGAAGTTGCCCTGTCACAGCAATTAAAATTAACAGAAGCTGCTAAACGCTTTGTGCCGAATCAATTTGTCTCGCTGCTAAGCCATGATAGCTTGAGCGACGTTCGACTAGGCGACAGCGTGGAAAAGGAAATGTCAATATTGTTTTCCGATATTCGGGATTTTACAGCTTTTTCTGAGAGTCTGACACCTCAAGAAAATTTCAATTTTATTAATTCCTATTTGAGTCGAATGGAGCCAAGCATTATTAAAAATAATGGCTTTATTGATAAATATATTGGCGATGCAATTATGGCTTTGTTCGGTGACAGTGCAGCCGATGCTGTGAACGCTGGAATTTCTATGCTGCATAGTCTCGACGAATACAATCAACATCGCATGAGTTGCAGCTACGCACCGATTAAAATTGGGATTGGTATCAATACGGGTTCATTGATGTTAGGAACAGTGGGGTCAACTAACAGGATGGACAGTACGGTGATTGGCGACGCGGTGAATTTAGCCTCGCGGGTGGAAAGCTTGACGAAAAGTTACGGAGTGTCGATGTTGATTACTCAAAATACTTTTTTACAGTTGAGCAATCCGGCAAGTTACTCAATCCGAAATATCGGCTGTGTCCGAGTAAAAGGTAAATCAGATTTGGTAACAATTTACGAAGTGTTTGATGCCGATACACCAGAAGTAAAAGAGGGCAAGTTAGCAACTTTACCCGTATTTGTCGAAGCACTGTATAATTACGCTGCTGCTAAACATCAAGAAGCGGCAGAGCTATTTGCTGATTGCGTGCGAAAGAATCCCCTGGATAAGGTGGCGCAAAATTATCTGGAACGCTGTCAGGAAATCCAAGTAATTTTGCCCCAAAGTCGATCGGATTTTATTTAAGTCCGGGACGCAAGGAAAGACTTGCATTCCTGACTGCGAACTATAACTCAAAACTCCCCTTTCCACTCCCAACAATGAAGTTTCCAGCAATCTCCTGCAACCGCAACAGCCCCCACCATATCTGAACTGGGAATTAATTCAATTAAAGACCATCTCGATGCTTCTTCGGGGTTTTGTTCAATATTTAACACTGCTGCTGGTTCTCCTGGTGCGAGGGTGACATCAAACTGATTCAGGGGAATAGATAATCCTTTACCGACTGCTTTGATGTAGGCTTCTTTGCGAGTCCAGCAGGTGAAAAAAGCTGTGGGTTGGAGATGCTCTGGAAGTGAACGCAGCACAGAGTTTTCTAATGGTGAAAAAAACCTTTCAGCAATATCCAGACAAGGAAAGTTGGGATTAATCCCTTCAATATCGACACCAATATCTCTATTTTTGGTAAGAGCAATTAGAGCCATTCTCCGAGAGTGAGACAAATTGAAACGCAGGGTATTTCCACTTTGGGCGATGATGAGAGAGGGTTTGCCATAGGGGTTGTATTCAAAGCGTAGATGGCTGGGATTTATGTGCAGATAGCGACTCAGAATTGCTCTCAGTGCGCCGCGACTCACAATAAATTGCGATCGATCTTTTGGAAAGTGAAAACGCTCTGCTTTTGTCTGTTCGTCGGTAGAGAGAGTCTGTGCTAAAGTTTGCAAGCCTGATTCTGTTTGAGTCAGAGAGACGCGCCAAACATGAATTTCGTTGATGTCTAATGTCAGGTTTTGCGGTGGGGAATTCCACGAATCAATAGCAGCAGTCATGTATTTATGTTTTGTGATGATTGACATCAGCATTCCCAGAAACAGGCAAGATGCCTGTGCTACAACAGATGAATTTCTATTTCAAGGATCAATTAATCCAAGTTTGCACAACTTTTCCTGCTAATTTTTGTCCCAACCAAGGTGTGTTTGCCGATCGCGACTTCAGACTACGCCCCTCAACAGTCCAAGTCATGAGCGGGTCGAACAAAATCAGTTCAGCAGAGACACCCAGCGTAACCGTAGCGGGGATTTGACCAAGACAAACGGCGGGACCTGTACTCAACACTCGCCACAGTTCCAAAGCCGAAAATTCGCCAGTTTCTACCAGTCCGTGCCACAGCAAAGGTAATGCTAATTCTAAGCCGATCGCCCCTGGGGGACTATCCGCAAAAGCCACGGTTTTTTCCTCGTAGGTACGCGGATTGTGGTCGATCGCGATCGCATCAATCACCCCATCTTTCACAGCTTGAATCAGGGCTAATTGGTCGTTGCGAGTGCCTAACGGCGGTTCTAGGTGTAAATTTGGATCGTAAGGAAACGAAGCCGTCAGAGCATTTTTCCCGCCTCCGCAATCTTTGGCATTTCCTGAAATTGCGCCAACATTCAACAGCAAGTGCATCCAAGTTACACTCGCCTGCACCGGCAAACCCCGCGCCTTGGCATCTCGAATCAATTCCACGCTGCGGGCGGTTGAAACGCGCATGATGTGCACGGGAGTACCTCCAGATGCCACCAACTCCAGGATTGCCGCCAAAGCCGATGTTTCCGCACTCGCGGGAATTCCTGGCAAACCCAAGCGTACCGACACCGCACCCTCCCGCGCTGCACCATTTCCTGCCAAAGTTCGATCGCACGGCCACAATGCGATCGACCTGCCCAAAGGCTGGATATACTCAAGCAAACGCCTCACCAGAGCCGGATTAGACAGCGACAAACCGTCCGCAAACCCCACCACCGCAGAGGATGCCAGCTCGCCCAACTCGGCCATCTGCTGACCTTTAACGCCCGCTGTCAGCGCGCCCCAAAAATACAAACGCGGTAGGGAGGGCGACAAATTGCGGATATGTTGCTGCAACAAAGCTAAACCGGCCAAATTGTCCACAGGCGGCGAAGTATCGGGCAAAATTGCCACTCGCGTAAAACCGCCAGCCGCGGCAGCCTGCATTAAGGATTCTAGGGTTTCTCGTTCCTCAAAACCCGGTTCTCCGCTATGACTGTAAATATCAGTTAATCCTGGCCCTAAAATTAGTCCTTGGCAATCCCGCACTTCTGTGTCTGCGGGAATTTCAGTGATGTTTTCTTGGATTGCTGTGATCTGATTGTCTGTAATTAGAATATCAGTGGTGCGATCGATCTTTGAAACTGGATCTAGCACCCTTACATTTTGTAGCAGTTCGCGAGTCATAAAGAAGGAAGAAGGAAGAGGGAAGAAGGAAGAAGGAAGAAGGAAGAAGGAAGAGGGAAGAAGGAAGAAGGGGCGTTGCTGATTTACGGTATGAACGGCTAAATATGCAAATCATAAAAACCATTGTCCACAAAGCTTATGGATTTTTACCTGGTTCTTTTTCATACCCTGATTAAGCAACGCCGAAGGAAGAAGGAAGAGGGAATAACGAATCGCGAAGACGCTCAGGACACGAAGGAAGAGGGAAGAAGGAGGAGGGAATGAAAGCAAGGGTTTCTGCTATGAAAGTTCAGACATTCGTTCGACGGGGAAGTGTAGCAGAGGGGATTTATTCTGCTATACTTCGTGCCGATAACTTTACTAATTACAGTGCTCCGGCTGCTGTTTGGTCGAATACGCCGCCGCTTAAGTGAGTTGTGATATTCATTGCTTGCAGTACGGGTAAACCGTCGGGGCCGTGGGGATAATCAATTACGCTAACTGCACCGTTTCCTTGTTTGAATTTCCAGAAGTGTTCGGGCTCTAAATTGAACAGGTGGCAGAGAAGGGCTTTGTTAACGGCGTCGTGGGCAACTACAATTCCTGTACCAGATACTGATTGTACGATTTCTCGCCACGCTGCGATCGCCCGAATCGAAACTTGCTCCAAATTTTCTCCTTCTGGCATTTGCACTTTTTCGGGAGATATTTTCCATTCTGCAAGCAAACCAGGATAGGATGCTTCTATTTCTGATTCAAATTTTCCTTCCCAAAGTCCGTGGCTGATTTCTCTCAATTCGTCGCGGAGTTCCAGTTGCAAACCGCCGTGATATTTGAGAATAATTTCCGCTGTTTCTTTCGGGCGCAGCATGGAACTGCTAATCGCAAAATCTAATTTTACATCTTTCAGAAATTCTGCGGCTTGCCGAGCTTGTTCGCGACCGTTATCATTGAGAGGTACGTCTATTTGTCCTTGAAATTTACCTGCTCTGTTCCAGTCTGTTTCGCCGTGACGCACTAGCAATAAGCGCGGGCCGCGGTGTCCATCTCTCGGTTTGGGGAAGATTTCTCCGGTATGGGCAGTTAAATTCAGTGATTCTAATTGAACTGCAATTTTCTTGTTGGATTCGGTTTGGTCATCTGTAAATCCAAAATTGATGACACTAATTCCACAATTTGATTGTTGAATTGATTGATAGTAATCTGGGGCAATTTCTGAGGCTGTAGCGATGAGCGCCCGGTTAATTCCGTTGTGACCTACTACTAGAATTGTGCCAGAAGTGTGGCGTGATAAAAGTTCTTCCCAAAACTTGCGGGCGCTAGCAAAAACGGCTAGTACGGGAAAGTGTTCGATTTCTCCTTCGGGGGAGGGGATTTTCATGGAAAATTTGTCGGGATGTTGTTGCCATTGCTGATATGCTTCGGGGAATTGGTCGATCGCATCTTGGCGCAGCATTCCTTCCCACAATGGCAAATCGATTTCCATCAATTTATCAGTTGGCTGGAGTTCTGGCGGATTTGTCAAGCGCGACACGATGATTTCTGCTGTTTCTTTGGCTCGTTGCAGGGGACTGGTGTAGGCGGCATCAAAGGCGATACTGCCCAGGATGTCACCTACTTGCTTTGCGCCAGCGCGGCCTGCTTCTGTCAAAACTGATTTATCGAGGCGGCCTTGGATGCGCCGTTCTTGATTGTATGTGCTTTTGCCGTGACGGACTAAGATAATGCGAGTCATTCGATTTTAGATTTTAGATTTTAGATTTTAGATTTACGCTGCTACCGAGTCGAAGGGTGCGCGGTGCACACCTTACCTCACACATCGCTGGCGCACAGTACATTATTCCTGTAGGGTGCGCACTGCGCACCGCTGGGCTAAGGTGTGCACCTTACGCATAAACGGCGAGTCGAGGATTTGTGGCGCAAGTTCTGTTGAGCCGAGTCAAAAAGATCAGCCAGTGAAATTTTACCAGTAGACGGGATACTCTCGACTGCAACGACCTATGATTAAAGACGGACAAGATTTAGCCACAGATTCGCGCGGGACGGAAAGCAGGAATGACACTGAAGCGGATAATTTTAAGTATTTTAACAGCGATCGCGATCGCCCTGGTCGGTTTATCTTTACTTGCTAGTTGGAATGAGCCGCAAATTCAAAGCCGGCTGGAACTCTATCAGACAAATTTGCTGCTTCACGCCTCGGAGTGGCAAGGAGAAAATAATTCTAGTGCTAATTTAAGTTCAGCGCGCAACAATATTATCGGTTCTGATCCTTTAAATACGGCTTTGACGCAATATCAAGAAGCGCGAGACTCGACTCAAAAAACTCTCAAAATAACTCAATCACAACTTAAAGAAATTCCGCCGACACTGGTATCGAAATCGGAAAATCCTGCTATCAAATCTGCACAAAAAAAGGCTGTACAAGAGTTAGTGATTCAACAGTCAACGCTGTTAAATGAACTTGAGTTGCGCCTGGGAATTTTGCAGGCAACTAGCGGCAAAAATGATGAGGCGATCCAAACTTGGAAAAGTTTAGTTACGCGGTACAAAACTGACGTTGATGCCGACCCTTCCGTGGCAAGTGCTCAGGTTTTAACGGGAATTTGGAGCAATCCACCTCAACTTTTGCCGGATGCGGAGCCACGGATTCAAAAGTCTTTGGACGGCTGGTTTCGCTATCGCGCTTTAGCTCAACTTTACAAGCTGCAAGAACGTTCTAAGGAGCTAGTGGCGCTGCAAGCTGCTGAGCAAGCAACGGCTGAACAAGCTATAGAAAAGTTGGCAATTATTGTCGGTGTTCCGGCTATCTCTCTTTGTATTGGCACGGTTTTGCTGGTTGGTTTGACTGTGCAGTGGCTGTTGCAACGGAAGCAGTTAGATCAAGCAGATTCCGGGCCGCTGTTGGCGCGAAATGGGAGCTTGGCTTGGGATGTGCCTTGGGATGGCGAGATTGTTTGGCAGGTGCTTGTGGTCGGCTTTTTCTTTGTCGGGCAAATCTTGATTCCCTATTTATTACTGCCAGTTTCTCTGGCTGTTTTTAAACTGAGTCCTGCTACTTTTGACCCGCGCGAAAAGGCTTTTTATATCTTTGCCACTTATTTGTTGCTGTCGGCTGGCGGGCTTTCGGTACTGTATTTTTCGGTTAAGTCTTTTTTGCCTTTACCTGATGGTTGGTTTCGGATTAATTGGCGGGAAAATTGGTTTTTGTGGGGTTTTGGCGGCTATTTGGTTGCTTTGCCTTTGGTGGTTGTGGTGTCGTTGATCAATCAGCAATTCTGGCAGGGACAAGGTGGCAGTAATCCGATTTTGCCGATCGTCCTTGAAGGTAGGGATAACGTGGCTCTGGCGGTGTTTTTCGGCACTGCTGCGATCGCCGCTCCGGTTTTTGAGGAAATCGTGTTTCGGGGCTTTCTACTGCCTTCTCTGACTCGCTATTTGCCTGTTTCCGGGGCGATCGCAGCTTCGGCTTTCTTGTTTGCGGTGGCTCACCTGAGTGTCTCTGAGATTCTGCCTTTGGCGACGTTGGGGGCGGTGTTGGGGTTTGTGTACACGCGATCGCGCAATCTCCTCGCCCCCATGCTTCTCCACAGTCTTTGGAATAGCGGAACTCTCTTGAGTCTGTTTCTTTTGGGCGGCGGCGCCAGTTAATTCGGGCGGTTGTTAATAATTGTGAATTAACCTTGCTTTTTTCACAAATTTGAGAAATAGGAAGTTAGGCTGGTGCGCCGCCCGCACCTGAGCTTAAATTTACTCCCAAATCTGGAAGCTAAACGGAAAAACTTGTCTTAACATGGAAGTAATACCTTGTCCGGTTTTTGTGGATGGTCGAACTAATGAGCAATTTTAACAGCCGCAAGTTAGAGAGAACGCCGAGTTGGATGCGTTTCGCACCCTACGCAGCCCTAGGCACTTTAATATTTTCTCTGAATGCAAGTAGCGAACTCGATTATTTCTGGAGAGGTTACTTTGTCATTCTACAGGCTCAAGCCGGTATAGTTATCCTGTATTTTGCGATGTCCAAGTTTCGCAAAAACCCAAATAAATGATTCATTCAGTTGATAGTTGACAGTTGACAGTTGACGGTTGACAGTTGACGGTTGACAGCACTTGACAAAAGAAGAAAGAGGATTGGAGTAATGAATAGTCTTGTTTTAATGTTTTACTACAAGGGTTCCGGCTTTCAACCAATTATTTTTGGTAAAAATTAGTCATAAGATTACTGAACTCGATCGTTAAAGATCTATCGCACAAGTTAAAGTAAAAAAACTGGGGAAAGGGAAAAATGGTAAAAGATAAAACCGTAGCAGTTGTGTTAGCTTTCTTTATCGGAGGTTTCGGAGGTCACAAATTTTATTTGGGTAACAATGTAGCAGGAGTATTTTATTTGCTATTTTCTTGGACATTAATTCCGTCACTGTTCGCGTTTTTCGATTTTATCGGCCTGCTGCTGATGTCGGAACAAGCTTTTCAAGTACAGTACAATGCCGGAGTGTTGCCGTCTGGGTATGCCCTCAGAGGGGCAAAAGATGTGACTGGGGCGATCGCAGAATTGAAAGGACTTTATGATATGGGCGCAATTACCGCCGAAGAATATGAAGAAAAACGCCAAAAACTGCTGCGAGAATTGTAATTTGTGAAGGAAGAAGGAAGAAGGAAGAAGGAAGAAGGAAAAGAGCCTTTCGGGTTCGCTTTCCCTCTAGGTAAAAATAAGGAAGAAGAAAGAACAGAATCCACTCGAAAAAGGGTGGGATTTAAATAAGAATCAAATAAAAGTAGATCGAGGATAGAACTAAAGTGTCTCAAGATTTATACTGGCTGCGTCAAACTCCCAACTGGGTGTGGTATTCTTTTATTCCCTACTTCGGCGGATTGGCGATCGCCTATGCAGGCCAAAAAACAAATATTCGCAGTTGGATGGGATGGGGTGTTGGCATTACTTTAGCAGCACTAGCACTATCTTCTTCACCTAATTTGGGCACCCTCGTTTGGATCGCTCAAATTGTCACTGCCTTTTCTTTGAAAAAGCGTTATCTGATCAAAACCGCACCCCGAGGCTTACTGGTTCCTGAAACTGCGACAAATGCCGCAGAACTTGCTAATCTGCGCGGCAAAATAGATATTAACGAGTGCACCAAAGATGATATGGTGAGAATCTTGGGTTTGCCGATCGTCTATGCTAACGATATTGAATCTTTGCAAAACGAAGGCTACCTTTTTACCCACGCCGAAGAGTTATCGGAAATCGCCGGAGTTCCCGAAAGTCACGTCCGACGCATCGCCCCGATGATTTGCTTCAGCTACAATTATCAAAAAGAATCCCAGTTTACTTGGAAACGGTTAAATATTCTTTCACCGGAAGAGTTGATTCAAAGCGGTTTAGATCGCGTTGTTGCTGAAACAATAGTTAGAGAAAGGCAGATTAAAGGCGCATATAAATCAGTTGTTGACGTGAAGCGGCGGACGGGATTGCCTTTTGATTCATACCGCCATATTTGTTAATTTGTTAATTGGTAGTTGTTAAGCTGTTGGACATTTGAATTATTGCATATTTGGGGCGGGCAGGATGCCCACCCCACAAGAGTTTGACGCACGCAGATATCAGAAACCCGGTTTCTGACTAGATTTCTCGTGACTCGACGCAAAACTCGTAAAAACCGGGTTTCTTGCCCCTGTGCGTAAGTCCTGAAACTGTCGGAATTGTTGAATCAGGAACAAGTTATGACAACAAAATTAGAAGTTAATCGACATAAATTGTATGATATCGATTACCTCAGATGGATTGAAACCACTGTAGAAAAGTTGCGGATTCGCGACTTTTCAAACATCGAATGGGAAAACTTGATTGCAGAAATAGAAGACATGGGGCGAAGCGAACGCCGGAGTTTAGAAAGCAATCTTGTGGTAATTATCCTACACTTGCTGAAGTGGCAATTTCAACCGGATCAAAGAAGCGGTAGTTGGAAAGGCAGCATTGTTGAACATCGCAGACGCATTCGCAAAACCCTAAAAGATTCCCCCAGTCTCAAACCAGATCTTGAAGAAATTTTGGCTGAATGTTATGCGGATGCAGTAGAACAAGCAAGTGCTGAAACTGGATTATCTGTAGACACGTTTCCGCCATCATGTATCTACTCTGCTGTCCAGCTTCTAGATTCTGAATTTATGCCAGAGTTTCTGCCCGATGAGATGATTTAATGGTATAGCATTTCTCAATTAAGTGAAGTACGCGGGCGAGCAATTCCAGATCAGATTGCCATTCACAGACATATCTTGAAATTATCTGCGTTAATCTGTGTTAATCTGCCTTAATTTGCGATTGAATCCGAGAGTTTAAAAATGGCGACACACCCTACGAAGACTGTCAATAGTCAATTGTCAACTGTCAACTGACTATTGCTCCTCTTGACATTTACACAAAATAATGATATTTAAATATATTGGTAAAACCCATATTTTTCTCTAGCATCAACTCCAATCCTGGGTAAGTTTTCCAGACGATGCCTGAAATATCAGTGGTGTCCTACAGAATTATTATTGAAACCAAAAACTAGACAATAGTAGCAGTACCGCTCACATCACACTTATGTCTGACTCTCCTCCATCCCAAATCACCCCAGAACCCACACCTCCAAGCGCTGCTACCGAAAGCCGCAGTGCCAAAACTCGGCAAATGTTGGGTATGAAAGGGGCCTCTAGCGGGGAAACTTCCATCTGGAAGATTCGCTTGCAACTGATGAAACCGATTACCTGGATTCCCCTGATGTGGGGCGTGGTGTGCGGGGCGGCTTCTTCGGGAAACTATGTTTGGAATTTAGAGAATTTTGCGATCGCCGCAGCGTGTATGTTGATGTCAGGGCCTTTGCTGACTGGCTACACTCAAACTTTGAACGATTTTTACGATCGCGACATCGACGCAATTAACGAGCCCTACCGTCCGATTCCTTCCGGTATCATCTCGATTCCTCAAGTAGTAACGCAAATTTTGGTATTATTAGTCGCAGGCATTGCGGTAGCCTATGCTCTAGACTTGTGGGCGGGTCATGAATTCCCGATCATGACTGTTTTGACTCTCGGCGGCGCATTTTTGGCTTACATCTACTCTGCGCCACCGCTGAAACTCAAGCAGAATGGCTGGTTGGGCAATTATGCCCTGGGTGCTAGTTACATTGCCCTGCCTTGGTGGGCTGGTCAAGCTTTGTTTGGTACACTAAATCCCACCATTATGGTTTTGACCCTGTTTTACAGTTTGGCAGGGCTGGGGATTGCGATAGTTAATGATTTCAAAAGTGTTGAGGGCGATCGCCAATTAGGGTTAAAATCTTTGCCAGTGATGTTTGGCATCGACACCGCAGCTTGGATTTGCGTGTTGATGATCGACATATTTCAAGCAGGGATAGCAGGCTACCTGATCAGCATTGACCAAAACCTTTACGCTGTCATTCTCTTGCTGCTGATCGTTCCCCAAATCACTTTTCAGGATATGTACTTTTTGCGCAATCCGCTGGAAAATGATGTTAAATATCAGGCAAGTGCTCAGCCTTTCCTGGTGTTGGGTATGCTGGTAGCGGGTTTGGCGCTAGGCCATGCTGGTTGAGAAGAATTTTGAGTTATCTATTTTGAGTTAAAGAGTTTTTAGCTTAAAATAGATAACTCAAGACTCTGCACAGTGTTCTTGGATACAAAATATCAAGTTAAAAATTAAAAATTGAAGATGGCTCGCCTTTTTAATTTTTAATTTTTAACTTAAATTGATGAGGTATGAAGGTCTGAACGTGTCAGAATTTTTCTCAAATATTAAGTATAAATTGAGCAAAGTCACTAAGGGAGTAGGCGGTAATTCCGATCTAGAATCGCCAAATGCTGCCAATAGCACCGGGCTAAACTCGCCGCCATCTCCGGATCAATTGTCTGCACAGACAACAGATGCGCGATCGGATTATGTGGTATCAGAAGATGCTGAACCTCCAGAAGAGTCAGAATTAGCATCAGAATATTATTCTGACTCAGAAGACGATGAATATCCAAGAGTCCAGCGCAATTGGCAAGGGTTGAGGCGCTTAATTATTTGGTTGGAAATTGAGCCTCTAATTACTACGTTGCAAGCAAAGGGAAGAGAATTGTTGCAGCCGGGATTGAGTGGGCACAGAACTAAATCACCCAAAAAATCCCAGAGATACAATAGTCGCAAATTACGGGAAAATAGCGCGCTGCCACACACCCAACTGGAACAAATCAATACTGAACTACCAGAAAATAGCGCGCTGGCGGACACCCAACTGCCAATAAATACTGATCTACCGGAAAATAGCGCACCGCAGGAAAATAGAAAACCACAGGAAAAATTAAAAAAACTTCTGTCCCGCCGCCCGAGATTTTGGATAGCCATAGGTGTGGCTAGTATGGGCGGTGGCGCTTTAATATACGGTTTATGGATTTTGCACACCTTAGATAAAGGTTTGCCGGATGTTAACGATTTGTCGGCTTTTAACCGTGATGGAACGCTGACAATTAAGGCGGCAGATAATACGATTTTATTGCAGTCGGGGCCCGCAACTAGAGATAAGCTAAAACTTAATGAAATTCCCGATTTGTTGAAGAAAGCTTTTATTTCTATAGAAGACCGCCGTTTTTACGAACATGGCGGGGTGGATTATCAAGGTATTGTGCGATCGATCGCTTCTAATGTGATGGCGAGAGATTTCGTGCAGGGCGGCAGTACAATTACTCAACAATTGGCTCGCGTGGTTTTTCTCAATCAAGAAAGAAGTCTTAAGCGAAAGGTTCGGGAGGCACTTTTAGCTCAGAAAATAGAGCGGGAGTTGAGTAAAGACCAAGTTTTAGAAAGATATTTAAATTTGGTTTATTTGGGATCGGATGCTTACGGGGTGGGAGATGCGGCTTGGGTTTTCTTTAGCAAAACAGTCGATAAATTAACTTTGGCAGAGATGGCAACTTTGGCGGGTTTGCCTCCGGCACCGAGTGAATATTCGCCTTTGGTTAATCCGAATGTTGCTAAGGAACGCCGCAATATTGTGCTCAAACAAATGCAGGAAGCAAAGGTAATTACAGAAGCGCAGGCGAAGGAGGCGATGGCAGAACCTATGACTGTTAAACCAAGTGCACCGAAGCGATTTCAAGTGATGGCGCCTTATTTTGCTAGTTACATTCGCAAGGAATTGCCGCGCTATGTTTCTAAGGATGCTTTGGAATCGGGTGGCTTGACTGTCGAGACGACGGTGGATTTGAAGTGGCAGAAAATAGCGGAAAAGGTGGTTAAAGATGCGATCGAGGTTGATGGCCGCCGTCAAGGTTTTGAACAAGCAGCTTTAGTTTCGATCGAAACCAAAACAGGGGAAGTTAAGGCGCTAGTCGGCGGCGGAAATTTTAATCAAAGTCAGTTTAATCGCGCTACGCAGGCTTTGCGGCAGCCCGGATCGACTTTTAAGGGGTTGGTTTATGCCGCGGGGATAGCAGCCGGTTTTTCGCCTTACGACAGCTATGAAGATGAGCCCATTATTTTCGACGGCTATCAACCGAATAATTACGGGAAAAAGTTTAGCGGTTGGCGATCGATGTCTGACGCTTTGAGGGCGTCGGTGAATGTGGTGGCGGTGAAGGTGTTGGTCGATGTCGGCTTTGAACCGGCGATGAAATTAGCCCACGATATGGGAATTAAGTCTAAATTAAGTCCGATTTATTCCCTGGCTTTGGGTTCTTCTGAGGTGAATTTGCTGGAGTTAACTAATGCTTACGGTACTTTGGCATCCCAAGGTAATTTTATTGAAGCGCACGGAATTACTAAGGTAATTAATCAGCGGGGAGATGTGATTTATCAGGCTGATTTTAAACCGAAGCGGGTTTTGGATAAGGATAGTGCTGCGATTACTACTTGGATGTTGGAGGGCGTGGTGACTGGGGGTACGGGCGGGCCTGCTGCTTTAGCCGATCGGGCTGTTGCTGGCAAAACTGGTACTTCAGAAAATGTGCGGGATTTGTGGTTTATCGGTTATATTCCGCAGGTGGTGACTGGGGTTTGGCTGGGGAATGATGACAATTATCCGACGGGGGGAACTAGCGGTACGGCTGCTTATAATTGGCGCGATTTTATGAGTCAAGCTGTCAAAGGAATGCCGGTTGAGGAGTTTCCGAAGTTGCCGAAGTTAGAAGGCCGCAAAGGCAGTATTAAGGCGAAACCGGTCAAGCCCAACGAGATTATTCGGGGGATGATTGTCAATGAGGATGGTGCGATCGTACCTTACAATCCCAATCCTCAACCCCGGTATCGCGAACCTGCTTATCAAGAGCCAGCCTATCAAGAACCTGCTTATCAAGAACCAGCCTATCAAGAACCAGCCTATCAAGAACCGCCACAATAAGATAAGACGGCGGTTGAAACCGCCCGGTCTTCTTAATTTCGTTTGAGTCGCACCATAAAAAAGCCATCCATTATATGTTTGTGCGGCCAAAGTTTCACCCATCCTTCGGGTGATGGCTGTACGGGTAAATCAATGGTTGGTGCTTCGATTTGCCAGTCAGGATTGCTATCTAAGAACGATCGCACAACCTGTTCATTTTCCAAGGGATGAATCGTGCAAGTTGCATACACTAAGACGCCGCCGGACTTGACAAATGTCGCTGAATTTGCTAACAATTCCGATTGCAGTTGCGATTGTTGTTGAATATTTTCGGGTGTGTGTCGCCAGCGGGCGTCAGCGCGGCGGTGCAGGGTTCCGAGGCCGGAACAGGGTGCGTCTAATAAAACTCTGTCTGCTAGGTTGATAAATTCTGGGAACTCGCGGCTGTCTCCGGTATGAATTTTAATGGATTTCATCTGGAGTCGATCGGCATTTTCAGTAAGTTTTTTAAGTCTGCTAGCGGTTTTGTCGCAGGCGTAAATAGTGCCTGTATCCTGCATTAATTCGGCGCTGTGGGTGGTTTTCCCTCCGGGTGCGGCGCAGGCATCAATGATGATTTCCCCTGGCTGTGGATCGAGTAAATGGGTGACTAATTGAGCGCTGCTGTCTTGGATTGTCCACCAACCTTCGCTATATCCGGGGAGGTTTTGAATTGCGCCGGTGCTGCTATTTAGTCTTAATGCTTGGGGTAAATGGGGGATTCTGCTGGTGGAGATGTTCTGGGCTGTGAAGGCGGTCTCGATTTGGGCGATCGAGGTTTTTAAGGGATTGATTCTGAGGTGAATTGTGGGAGATTGATTGAACCATTCACAGAGTTGTTCGGTTTCGGTTTCGCCTATTTGTTCGATCCACAATTCTACTAGCCAGTCGGGGAAGCTGTGCAGAATTCCGAGGCGTTCGACTGATGATTTATAGTTAGTAATTGTTAATGGGTTTAAGTCGGTTTCTGTTAAACGGATGTATTGTCGCAGCAAACCGTTGACAAAACTGCTGAGTCCTGCAAAGCCATTTTCTTTTGCTAGTTGAACGGTGGTGTTGACGGCGGCGGAGGGGGGAATATTGTTGAGATATTGGAGTTGATAGAGGCCTAAATGTAGGATGGTGCGGAGGTCTGACGGTTGTTGGGAGGATTTTTTTGTGGCTAGTTTGTCGATGATGAAGTCGATCGATCGCATTCTCCTAACGCTACCGTACACTAATTCTGTGACTAAACGGCGATCGATGTCGCTGAGTTGAGAATTGCGGAAAGTGCGATCGAGGGCTGCGTCTGCGAATGCGCCTCGGCGGTGGACTTCGCGGAGTGCGAGAAAGGCTATTTGGCGGGGATTTTGCATGATTTAAATTGGGACTTCGCGTGGGGTTCAGAAACCGGGTTTTTTAGGGAATCTGCGCGTCACAATGCGTCTTGTCGCGAAAAACCCGGTTTCTTACGTCGGAGTGCGTAACTCCTGAAGATATTAAATAAAATGACTTACACAATGTTAAGTGTATAATATTAATAACTGCTGATTTATTTTATCATTTTCTGTTTCGAGTTTCTGTACCTCGTTCTAAGGTAATACATTATGACTCAAACATCTGTAAGAAGTACAAAAAATATCGATCGACAAACTCCTGTTGTTGAAGAATCCGAAACAATGCTGCCGCTGGAAAATGGCGATCGGCTTTCGCGGCCTGAATTTCACGATCGCTATCTCGCCATGCCGCACGTCAAGAAAGCCGAATTAATTGAAGGAATTGTGTATATGCCATCCCCAGTAAGATTTGTACCTCATGCTGAACCTCACAGTAACATTATTGGGTGGCTGTGGAATTATCGGATTGCTACGCCTGGGGTGCGACTGGGTGATAACGCAACGGTATTCTTAGACGGGGACAACGAACCGCAGCCAGATGCTTTGCTGCGAATTGAGAATGGGGGAAATTCGCAAATTACTGATGATGATTACATCCAAGGTGCGCCGGAATTGGTTGTAGAAATAGCTGCTAGTACCGCATCTAAAGATTTGCACGATAAGAAAAAGGCTTATCGGCGAAATGGAGTGCAGGAGTATATGGTTTGGCAGATTAACAAACAACGTTTGCATTGGTTTACTTTGAATGAAGGCAAGTATGTTTCTCTGGAACCTGATGAGAATGGTGTGGTGCGGAGTCTAGTTTTTCCTGGTTTGTGGTTGGCTGTACCCGCTTTGTTGTCGGGAGATTTGGCGCAGGTGATGGCGGTTTTGCAGGAGGGGATTAATTCGCCGGAACACGCGGAGTTTGTTGGGATTTTGTCGGGAGAGTCGGGAAATGGCGATTGAAATCAGTAGAGACGCGGTTTCAAGCGCCCGGTTTTCTTTGTTCAGATTTCGTCGGGGTTGATGCCCATTTCTCGCAATTTGTCGGAAAGGCGATCGGCTTTTTGCTGTGCTAACTCCTGTTGTCTTGACAACTCCACATAAGACAAAAATTTCTGTCCATCAGGCCGATAAATTTCCAATTCTCCCGATGCAGTTTCAAAAAGTATCTGCAAGCGCGGACTCACCCAACCATCCATTAATTCAATATAGTTGAGTTTTCCATCACTTCGCAGCCAACCCATTAATTCATTATCCTCTGGACTGTAGACATAATATTCTTCTACTCCATAATTCTGATAAAAATTAAACAGTTTAAACAGCGATCCCATTCGGTTTCCAGGTGAAAGGATTTCAAAGACAACTTGCGGGGCGATATTATCTTCCAGCCACTGTTGATAAGAACCTCTGTAACCTTTCGGTCTGCCAAACACTACCATCGTATCAGGTGCTTGGCGAGTTTTGTTATCGCCTTCGACGGGATACCACAGCAAGTCACCTGCTACAAAGACATTTTCGTTGTCTTTGTATAAAGCATCTATTCCGCCTTGAATGGTGACAATTAGTTCAAACTGTTTGGTATTGTCTGACATGGGTTTACCGTCGCTGTCGGGGTAGATGATTTCTGATGAAGTTTTTGTGGGAATTGTTGCGGTCATGGGGATGAGTCCTTTGCTAGTATCATCAATTTCTATTTTATACCTATTTCAACAAAAACCATGTTCATGGGTTGGGGAAACCCGGCGGTTGAAACCGCGTCTACACACACAAAACCCGCCTCCGCGGGTTGAATTTCCTTTCTTCCGTCCGCGGAGGCGGACATCGTTTGTGTAGCCGCGATTTCCAATCGCCGGGGGCCTCAATCGTGACCGTAATTTCTAATCGCCTATTCTACTTTTCCTGACACCAACGGTTCTAATAGATTGCGTTCTTCAATGGGAAGTTCTAGCAAAACTCGTCTGTCGCCCTTGGTTTCTTTATAGCGGACAGCGGCATTCAGCAGGCGGATGGGAATTTGAAATTGTTCGTAGTTGCTGGTTTGTTCTTGCCACAATTCTAACCAAGTGCGGGCGGCTTTGTCGCTGACCATTTCTGACATTAGCGCGGGGATGTTTCGCACGATTCCCTGTCCTAAGACTGAGAGATTTTTGTGTTTTTCGTAAACTGCAATTAGGCTGGCGATGCGAGGTATCCATGTAGCTCGATCGTTCGTGTTCGCGAATATGTTGCTGATAATTAATTCGGCATCATCTGAATCTGCTTCATTATCGAGTTCTAGGCGTTTAAATGCGTCGTCTAAGGCGGTGATGCCTTCATTCCAACGATTCAATCCGAGAATGGCAATGGCGCGGTTGAAGAAAACAGATGCACCTTCCTTACCAAGTGCGATCGCTTTATCGCAAGATATTAAAGCTTCTTCATAGCGGCCGAGAATATCCAGCATCCAGCCTCGGCTAAACCAAGCCCACTTATCATTGGCATCAAGTTCGATCGCGCGATCGTAAGATACTAAGGCTTCATCGTAGCGTTTGAGGTTTTTGAGTACATCGCCTCGATTAGCCCAAGCCCACTGATAATTGGCATCTAGTTCGATCGCGCGATCTAAAGATACTAAGGCTTCATCGTAGCGTTTGAGGTTGTCGAGTACATCGCCTCGCATACGCCAAGCATACTGATAATTGGCATCCAGTTCGATCGCGCGATCTAAAGATACTAAGGCTTCATCATAGCGTTTGAGGTTGTCGAGTACATTGCCTCGCATACGCCAAGCCCACTTATTATTGGCATCTAGTTCGATCGCGCGATCGAAAGATACTAAGGCTTCATCATAGCGTTTGAGGTTGTCGAGTACATTGCCTCGGCTAAACCAAGCCCACTGATAATTGGCATCTAGTTCGATCGCGCGATCGTAAGATACTAAGGCTTCATCGTAGCGTTTGAGGTTGTCGAGTACATCGCCTCGATTAGCCCAAGCCCACTTATCATTGGCATCAAGTTCGATCGCGCGATCGCAAGCTATTAAAGCTTCTTCATAGCGGCCGAGATTATCCAGCGTCCAGCCTCGATTAGCCCAAGCCCACTGATAATTGGCATCTAGTTCGATCGCGCGATCGTAAGATACTAAGGCTTCTTCATAGCGTTTGAGGTTTTTGAGTAAATTGCATCGTAAAGCCCAAGCCAACTTATAATTGGCATCTAGTTCGATCGCGCGATCGTAAGATACTAAGGCTTCTTCATTGCGTTTTAGGTTTTCGAGTACAATACCTCGATCAGCCCAAGACGACTTACCATTGGGATCAAGTTCGATTGCGCGATCTAAGGAAATTAAGGCTTCATCATAGCGTTTAAGACTGTTAAATACATTGCCTTGATTAGCCCAAGCTCTCGCATAATTAGAATCAAGTTCGATCGCTTTATTTAAACACTCTAAAGCTTCATCAGACCGCTCTAGTCTATCCAAGCAGAATCCCTTTTCCGACCAATCCTTTGCCTCGCCACGACTTGTTACCAATTTTTCCGCATATTCTAAAGCAGAACCATCGTCTTTCTGTTCGCGACAATCTTCAATTGCCTCAAAATAAGCCTTACAACGCGGATCTTCCTCATTTCTTTCAATTGCCTCCAGCGCCCGCGTATAATATTCTCGTTCCATCAAAGCATCAGGTGGAATCGGTGGCAAATTTTGCCGATACTCAAAACGACTTTCCTTATCCGCAAAATCAACATCCGCCATCCTCAATCCCAATCGCTGCTGCAACTCTTCCCGCGTATACCAAACCCGCAAAAAATCCACCAACAATCTAATCGGTTCATTGCGCTGCTTCTTAACTTCCAAACAAAAACGCATCAGCGGTTCCCGCAATTCGTACCAAGACTCCCGCCCGATTTCTTCACTTTTCACATAACCCTTTTGCCGCAAATTTTTCAGTTGACTAGATGCAGTTTGGTGAGTGATAAAACAGCGTTTAGCAATTTCTTTTACCGAAACCGCGTGGCGCAAATCCGCCAAAAAATCAACAATCTTGCGCTGCTGATTTGAAATATATTTCATCCGATCCTGGTAATACGGCGTTAAATCGTCCAGCATCGCCATAAATGTTTCCACCAGTTTATTTAGAGACTCGCGGTTCACCAGAAAATCCGAGAAAACCATATAAATCCGGGGACTGCCGCCAGAAAGGAAATGCACAACTTTAATCCGATCTCGTCCCGTAGAATCTTGAATAAAAGATGCTAATTCGCTTTTCCCTTCCAAGCTAGCAATCTGATGCAACAAATTTACAGCATCATCGAGTTCTAATTCTTTTAAAGTATGAGTATAAAAAAAGCCGTAAAAAGGCTGATCGCGCGATTCAATGCCATCAAACAAACTTTGGGAAGTTGCCAAAATAGTCAAAAACCCATAAGTTTGAAGATAAGCCCTAAACTGCTTTTGTCCGATATCGCCCAACCCGCCAAATACATCATCCAAATTCTCGACAATCAACAGCAAAACGCGATTCCCAATAAAATCTCTCAACAATTGTGCCGCCACAGATTCAGCATCCTCCGGCGACTCATAAAGCCCTTCGACAGCATCGTGTAACTCGGCTTGATATTCGGCAGGATATTCTTTACCAATGGCGCGCAATATCGCAATCAACAAATCCAAGAAAGATGCTATCCCATATTCTTCTTCCCTCAGCCATGCAATGAGCAATTTATCCTGCAAATCCTCCATCTTAGAAACGCGGTGATAAATCAGAGAAACTAAGTGGGTTTTGCCAATGCCGCGCGGCCCGATTAGGAGTTGATAATGTTTGTTGGCTGTGAGGGCGCTTTCGCGGATGTTTTCTACTAAATAGTTTGCCAGTTTGTGACGCTGTACTAGGATTGCTTCGAGGGTTTCTGGTGCCATCAAGCTCGGAGTAAATCGTGAGATTAATGTGTTTTTCATGGATTGATTGTGTTGGTTTTTTAGGTAGTTCGCTTGTTGTTTAGGTTCGATCCCCCTAAATCCCCCTTAAGAAGGGGGACTTTGATCAGAATCTTGTCCCGCTAAAAAATGGGGCTTTGTATACTCTTGTCCCCCCCTTCTTAAGGGGGGCTAGGGGGGATCTAGACTTAAATACAAAGCAGAGAGACACAAATTTGAGTCTTGATTTGCCAATAATAAACACTGCATTTTGATACAAAAGAATCTCAACATCTTAAGGATTTCCAGTATTTTTGAATCAGCGCATACCGAAATTGATATCTGCCATCTTTCTTATAAAGATAATAATCCTGCTCCAAAAGTCTTAAAACTTTACGCGCCATTTCTTTATCTTGAGTTTCCGACTCTTGCTTGATACCAGCAAACAACTCATCAAAGGACAAAGAATCGCCCGCAGCCGCCAAAACATCAAGCAAATTTAGGGCATAAGGACGCTGTTTTTCATCGTAGTAAGTATCAACTCGCTCCCGATAATGTTCCATTTTCCAGGGATTCAGCGGGTCATCTAAACAATCAGCAATGACTTCCTCAATACCTGGCTTGTCCGCTGTACCACCGCGCAATTTGAGTTTAACAATTAAATGGTGAATGTAAAATGGAATATTACTTAATTCATCGGCGATCAAAACCGCACTTCCTTGAATATCCGGTGTAGCAATATTTTCGCCCTCAAGCAACTTGCGAGCTAAATTAGTTGCATCTTTATCGGATAGCGGCGGCACGTCTTGGACATACATATCATTAATCGGGTCGTTTGTATAACCAGCTTTTCTGAGAACATTCAGGACGTGATGCAAGCCAATTGAACCTGTATAAACCATTCTGACAGCCGGGTACGTCTGGCGGATATATCGCAAAGTATCGAGCAACTCCATCGCCGCTGCATCGCCAATATTACCGAGCATATACGGCATTTCATCCCAAAAGAAAATGACTGTACGGTCTTGATTTTCGACCAAATCTGCTATGGTTTG
This sequence comes from Microcoleus sp. A2-C3, assembly GCF_036706065.1. Classification (NCBI taxonomy): domain Bacteria; kingdom Bacillati; phylum Cyanobacteriota; class Cyanophyceae; order Oscillatoriales; family Microcoleaceae; genus Microcoleus; species Microcoleus sp. A2-C3. Next base: position 52,414 of record NZ_JAUBVX010000016.1, read on the forward strand.
AGTCAGCAAATCTTGCCAATGGGTATTCGCAATGCTCGGTAACTTGACACCGCTAAATTCTGTCCCTCCCAGTTGAGTTAGGAATGCGCGAGCCTTCTTAGCATTGCGATTCAAACCTGTTAAATATTTTTCGACATCTTCAAAGACTTTCTCGACAAATCCTAAGGGCGATTTAATACCTTCTAAGTCACGATAAATCGGCAATTTATCTGCGGTAGCTTCCGCTTGCATTTTCTTAATTACTGAGGTTTTACCCATCCGGCGCTCGGCACTCAATATGACACTTTGCTGCTCTAAAATCCCCCACAAATCTACAATCAGCTTGTCTCTACCCATGACTTCTGCTGGTGCAATTGCTCCGCCTGGATTTGCTTTCATATTCTCTCCTTAATTATATTCGTAAAATCTACGTTGTTTTCATTGTACGTCAAATCCAACGTATATTCCGGTTAGACACACAAAATCAATCAAACTCTTGTGGGATGGGCCGAAGATCTCGTCCCCTCTCCTGTGGAATGAACCGAAGAACCCGTCCAAAAATCTTTTTGGATCTACGTCCCCAGGCAGAGCCAGGGAACTAGAAAAAACGCTATAAAAATCTGTAAAATATTCGTGTAGTTTTGTTACAATACGCAAAACTTGATATTTTAAACCACACTGGATGACCTTCTTCAACCCCTGTGAACCCCCGATCCGCTCCAAACAAGAACATCTCGATGTACAAGACCTCGCAGGCCTCTTGCGCCTCCACTGGAAAGTCGGAAATATTACTCTTTTCTCAGGATTTTATACCCGCATTGACCAAACTTTTCTGCTTTGGGCTTTGGTGACGGCGGGGATTTTTTTCACGGCTCAGTTTGTCCCGCTTAGTTGGAGCTTTCAGGCGATTCTGTGGTCAACTTTGACTCTAATTGGCACTGCGATCATGGCGGTTTTGACTTTATTTTGGGTAAAGGTTGAGCGTGTTAGCTGGATTCTTTACTCTTGGGCGATTTTGATGATTTCTGGTTTGGTGCTGACGGATTGCAGTATTTTTGCGAGTTGGGGATTTTGGTTGCTGCATCTGTGCGATTTGTGGTTGGGGTTGAGCGCGATCGGCTATTTTTGTACTGGGCTTGGTTTGCGATCGCGCACTTTTATGGCGATCGGGCTAACTCATCTATTTGCGATCGGATTATTGCCCTTTGTCGCACCTTGGCAGTATTTGACAACCGGAATTGTGATCGCAGGCTGTCTAATTTTACTGTCTGAGTTGCAGTGGGATATGCGATCGCCGATCGACAATTCTTTACTGACAGAAGAAGAAAAAGAATTCAACCGAATTCAACAGCAACGGCGGCAGTTCGGCGCGAATACAGCTAAATAACTCAAAAATCTTAACAGTCAGCAATCTTAAAATTTGGTTGCAACTCACTTAAGCTGCGAGTCCTAAACTTAAGTCTGAGGGAAGATTCCAAAAGTGCGATCGATCCCTTACTCAAAACCGACGGATCATCTTTTCGATCGAAAAAGTGTAAAGAATTCTGTACAACAGCTAACATTTTAGAGAAATCGCACAGAATAGAAACATACAACATAAATAAACAACAAACCTTAACCAGAACAGGTGTTTTGCTGTGTAACCTGTGAATCGCCAACCTAAGGAGAACGGTGTCCGGGAGGCGACTGGCGAACAATGCTGTACTTGCCACGCTCAAAGTGAATTACAGTTTCACAATAGTTGTTAAAACAAACAAGTGGTGCAGGGTTTTTACCGTTTCCCCTGCTTTACAGTCTCCTAGGAGAGGCTAAACCCTCTACTAGAACAGTCCGAGGAGATTGGCACACAATTCGAGAGTTGATCAGGTAAAATTTTGAGTTCGGTGTTTAAGAAAATTGAGGTAATGCTCCCTTAGCAGCCTCGCAGGACTTACTATTAAATAAGTCCTGCTTTAGTTTTGTGGAAAATTTTAGTTATGCTAGTCTTGGAAGCACGGATAGCCAGAAACCGGATTTTTTACGAAAATACTTTGTTACAGCCTACAATTCAGGTAAAAACCCCGGTTTCTTAGGTTGTGTTTTACCAGAAAGAATTGGTTTAAAGCCTCTCCCTTAAAGGCGAGAAATTAAAAGAAAACTATTCATTACTCCAATCCTCTTCCTTTTAGGTAGAGGTCGCTGTCAACTGTCAACTGTCAACTGTCAACTGAATGAAGTGCCTTTTCGCAAAATCTCTCGCACTTCCATTAAAATCTGTCCCAACATATTTTTGCCGCTGCCATCTTTCCCACAACCCCAATAATAATCTCCCGGTGCATTTTCGACAATTTCCTCTTCGCCAGTAGCGAGTAAAATTTCGCGAATATCGGCATGAGTTTCAAATTTGCGGAGTACAGCTTTTCGCATGGTATCGTCTTTGACTTGTTCCCAATCTTTGCGCAGGGGACGAGAGCGCTCGCGCCCCATCTTCGCAGCATCTTTCGGCGTTTTTGCTTGGCGAATTTGGTCGCAGTGTTCCGTTTGGGGAAACTTTTGTGCTTGAAAATAATGTTCGGTAGTCGGCCAGTGTTCTCCGTCTAACTCGAATCCGTGACGGGAAAAATTAGAGAAACTACCGTATTCGCTGCGAGTGCTGTAAAAGTAAATTGTCATAATATTTTGTGGTATTTTATGATTTACTACGCATTTTACACTACCTATAATTATGCCACAATCTACAATTGGCAATTGGTTTTTTTACAAATTTTTAGTAAAATAGTAAAAGTTTTTTTGATCAGAAATAATTGGTTTAAAGTCAACTGAGAGGGCGGGCACTCTTGGCACCGCCCCTATCAACTATCAACTGTCAACTGTCAACTGAATGAACTGCCATCCACTACTTATAACTAATCATGCAGCTTAAAATAGAAACCTTCACTGTCCGCAAGCGGTTTGCGCTTACCATCAGTCGCGGTACAACATCCCAAAGTACGAATTTGTGGGTCAAATTAGCCCATGAAGGTATCGAAGGTTGGGGAGAATCATCGCCCTTTTCTACAGGTGCTAAGCCACAAACTACCGAGAGTCTGCTAGTAGCTTTGCAGAAAGTTGCACCACTACTAGAAAAGTTTACTCCGTGCGATCGCCAAAAAGTCGAACAAATCTTCATCGAAGTCGAGTTACCCTCCGCCGCCCGCGCCGGCATCGACATGGCAATCCACGACTGGCTGGGCAAAAAAACAGGCTTGCCGCTGTGGAAAATGTGGGGATTAGATCGATCGCGCATCGTCCCCACATCCGTCACCATCGGCATAAATTCGCCGTCTGGAGCGAGAGACAGAGTGCGCGATTGGTTTGGCAAAAATGCGACAGAGCCCGCCAGCATCCAATACCGCGCCGTCAAAATTAAATTGGGCAATCCCGAAGGAATTGAAGCCGACAAAGCTATGTTAATCGCAGTGTTAGACGAAGCCCCAGCTAACATTCAAATCAGTGTTGATGCTAACGGTGGCTGGAGTTTAAAGGGCGCGATCGAAATGTGTCGCTGGCTGGAAAAATATAACATAAATTATGTCGAACAGCCGCTGTCACCAGTAGCAGATTTGGCTGAATTCGCAGAACTTTACCGTCAATCACCGCTGCCAATTTTTGCTGATGAAAGTTGTTTTAATAGTTCGGATATACCGAAGTTAGCACAATGCGTCCACGGCATCAATATCAAAATGATGAAATCCGGCGGATTGAGCGAAGCTATGCGGATGATTCACGCAGCAAAAGCCTGCAATTTGCAAGTGATGTTCGGCTGCTATTCCGATAGTGCGATCGCCAATACCGCAGCCGCACAACTTTCGCCCCTCGCTGATTACTTGGATTTGGACAGTCACTTAAATTTAATCGACGATCCTTTCACGGGTGCAAGCATAGAAAATGGGTGTTTGGTGCCAAACGGGCGATCGGGATTGGGAGTGCGGCGAATTGACATTGTAGAATAAAAGTATCGTTAAACAGTTGACAGTTGACAGTTGACAGTTGACAGTTGACAGTTGACAGATAAAAATAAATCTGGAGATAGTATGATACCAGTAGAATCAATTGGACAGGGAATCGATCGAGAAGCCAAGCTTTTCTTTGAAGAACACAAGCCGCCGACTGATTTAATTTTTGATGATGGTGCAGAAATGGAAAGCAACCGCCACCGTATAGCAATGACTGTTTTAATCCGTTCCTTAGAACAAGGTTTAGCTCACCGGAACGATTTTTTTGTCGGTGGTAATATGTTTATTTATTACAGCGTTAAACAGGTTCGGAATCAGGATTTTAGAGGGCCGGATTTTTTCGCTGTATTGGGTGTTGACGGCAATACTTCCCGACAAGGTTGGGTAGTCTGGGAAGAAAACGGACGTTACCCGGATGTCATTGTGGAACTGCTGTCGCCGTCAACGGCTAATCAGGATACAGGCAAAAAAAAGGATATTTACGAGCAGGTTTTTAGAACGCCTGATTACTTTGTATTCGATCCTTTCGATCCGAATTCTTTGCAGGGATGGCGTTTAGATGCCAACCTGCGCTATCAGCCGTTAGTGCCCGACGAGCGGGGTTGGCTGTGGTGCGAAACCCTAGGTTTTTGGTTGGGTACTTGGGAAGGAATTGTCGATCGAGAAACAGCAGTCTGGGCGCGTTTCTACGACGAGTCTGGCAATCTAATTCTGTTACCGGAGGAAGCTGCTCAACAGCAAGCGGAAGCTGCTCAACAGCAAGCAGAAGCTGCTCAACAGCGAGCCTCGCGATTAGAGGCCAGATTGCGAGAATTGGGAGAAGATCCGAATGCTTTAAACCAGTAATCGCAAATCATAGCGAATAATCAATTGTAGATTGTAGATTTAATCTACAATCTACAATCCGAGCTTAAAAGTGAACCAATGACTCAAAACTATCCTATCAAAAATGGCAAAGTTGCTATCTTGCTGCACGAGGGAATTCTCGGCTATTCCGGCAAAACAGGCTTAGCATTTTTGCGCTACAGCGCAGCACAAATTGTAGCAGTAATTGACCGCCAATGTACAGGAAAATCTTTGTCTGAATTAACTGGCATTCCTCAACAAGTACCGATTGTTGCTTCCGTTGCAGAAGCACTGCAATTTGTGCCGGATATTCTGCTAATTGGTATCGCTCCATCTGGCGGTGTTTTGCCCCCGGAATGGTTGCCAGAAATTAATCAAGCGGTAGCAGCAGGCTTGTCGGTTGTCAACGGTTTGCACGCGAAACTTGCACCTTTGATAACGGTTCCGTTAACCGAAAATCAATGGATTTGGGACGTGCGTCAGGAACCGGAAAATATCGGGGCGATCGCCTCTGCGGCCGCTGCTAAATTAAGCTGTCGCCGCGTGTTAACTGTCGGTACAGATATGAGCGTTGGCAAAATGTCAACCAGTTTGGAACTCAATCGCACTTGTTTGCAGCGGGGTTTGCGTTCCAAATTTTTAGCAACTGGACAAACGGGTTTAATGATTGGAAATGAAGGCATTGCTTTGGATGCAGTGCGAGTTGATTTTGCCGCCGGTGCAGTGGAACAAGCGGTGATAAAATTGGGTTCTGAATGCGATATTCTGCACGTAGAAGGGCAAGGTTCGCTACTGCATCCGGGTTCGACGGCGACTCTGCCGCTGTTGCGTGGTACGCAGCCAACTCACTTAATTTTAGCGCACCGAGCCGGACAAATTCACCTTCGCCATCACCCGCACGTATCGATTCCGAGTTTGTCGAAAGTGGTTGAATTGTACGAAATGGTGGCTGCGGCTGCGGGTGCTTTTGTTGGGGCCAAAGTGAGCGCGATCGCCCTTAACACTCATCACTTAAATGAGGCAGATGCGCTGTTAGCAATAGCTGAAATTCAAGCACAAACGCGATTGCCTTGTACCGATCCGGTGCGGTTTGGCGCGGAGGTGTTGCTGGGGGCGATCGCCAATTGATATGCTACAATAAGTTACAACTAGCTAAGAGCTACAAAAAACTATGACACAAAGCATTCAAGCAAAAACACTCACATTGGGTGATGTTCAAACTAAATTTAATCTACAGTTGTCTGAAGACGAGCAATTCTTCCGAGAATGGATTGATGATTTGCCAGAAATCGGGGACGCAGAAAAGCGATCACTCGACAAAGTAAAAGCAGGCTATATCAACAGTACCTCATTCCCTTTCCTAGAAGATACTGTAAAAATGGTGGTACTAGCTCCTTTGCTATTTGTAGCAGATTTTTTCCTGACTCCCTTTCACATAGAATGTGAAAAATCTGTTGAACTGATTGTCGAAGATGAAGATATAATTGTTAGGGGCAGCATAGATGTCCTATTATTGCTGCAATCTTTTTGGATCGTGGCGATCGAAGCCAAGCGATCGCAATATTCCGTTGAAGCTGGACTTCCTCAATTACTATCTTATATGCTGAATGACCCAAATTCAGAACAACCAACGTTTGGGCTTCTGACCAATGGCAGCAGTTTCCGATTCATCAAAGTGACTAAACAAGATACACCGCAGTATGCTTTATCTAAGTTGTTTGATATTCGGAACCCCGGAAACGAACTTTACGAAGTTTTTCGCATTTTCAAACGAATCGCTGCTGTAGTTTCCAGCTATAACTCATGATTGCAAGTTCTGTTTCTTTACCGTCAGAATGCGTTCTACGCCAAGCGTCGGAGCAAGATATCAAATCAATTAGAAAGTTAGTCTGGAGTGCCAAACTCGATCCTACTCAGTTGCGCTGGGAGCAATTCTGGCTTATTGAATGTGAGGGAAAATTGGCTGCTTGCGGACAGTTGCGAAACTTTTCCGGCGCGCAAGAGTTGGGTAGTTTGGTGGTGGCGAAGGATTGGCGCGATCGCGGTTTGGGCATTTATCTCACAAAACATTTAATTCAACAGGCTACAAAACCACTATACTTAGAATGTTTGGGGACGCGACTTGCAGCATTTTATACTCGCTTTGGTTTTGTAGAAGTTTCCGTGCAAGATTTGCCGCAGTCGCTTAAATTTAAGTTCGGTTTGTCTCAGTTAGCTAAAATTTTATTCAGAATTCCTGTAACAATTATGCAGTATCGAGAAAGTTTTTTATAAGTATGACTTTTATGAATTTAAGATTCTGAATTTATGAATTGATTTTAATTTCGACTTGTTCCATAATTGCGATTACAGGGCTAAAGCTAAAAAGTGGTTTTGTACGCTACTTATAGGATTCGCGGTGCGCAGTGCACACCCTACATATAGAGATTATGCGTCTCAGACTCGATTGCAGGGTGCGATCGACCTGCATTCATCAAAAACTTCTACCTCATCAGACTCGATCGCACTTGCATTCGTCACTACAAACCCATAACGGGTACTTTACTGGAGATGGTGTCAGTGATGGACTAGATATATATGGATCTTCCTGATGGGGCTACAGAGATTGCGTAAGTTCAGAGTTCACAGCCTGCGGTAGTCCACTTTGCTAAATTGGCACAACCACCAGCCAAAATATTAGCCTCAAACTATTGATTAATCGTTGTTTTGCCGTTGCTTACTGTCCTGTGCCAGTACCAGAGACGGAAAGTGGAATGGCGATCGCACCACATACCTTCGACTTTTTATAAATTAGTAAGTGTAAAGCAAGCGAGTCACAACCGATTCAAAAAATCATCAAACCCAAAAATAAAACATTTTCACAGCAGCAGTAATGCGGAATCAGCCAAGCGCTAATGTAGCTAACAACATCTACCAGTGAGACAAATCCCAGCAACTAATCGACAGCTAAATCCTTAATTCAATACCTCGGAATTACTCAATTTAGACTCCCCGCAACCGCCGCTCAAATCCCCCAAAAAAATCAAAAAGTTTTGGTTTTTGATCCGGATGGAAGCACCCCAGACAAGAACAATGAAATATCTGGGAAATTAATCAATCTCAACCAGGAAATGCAGCCTCTCAAATAGCATAAACAGACAATTACACATCCATATATTTTAACACAACAGGAGTAAATATCATGTTCAACGTAATAAAAGCTTTCGGCTCGATCTTCTCTACTCAAGGATACAACCCCGCCAACAATATGTTAATCAAAAATTACGTCAACACCAATTTTCACTACTTCAACGAAGAAGCAGTCGTCGATGAATCGATTTACCCGAATCAAACAGGTCGCGTCCGCTTTCAAGGTAGCTGGTGGCCCGCACGGTGCGATCGCCAAATCACCCTCACACCGGGAGACACTGTTTATGTCATCGGCGTTGACAGCATCACTCTGTTAGTTTCCCTCGCTCCCGCCGACTAATTCAGAGCATCTAAAAACAGGAAATGCAGCCTTTTAAATAGCAGAAATAGCATCTAAAAATTCCCTATATTTTAACACAAAAGGAGTCAATAAAATGTTCAATTTAGCAAAAGCTTTCGGTTCTATTTTTTCTATTCACACCTACAGCACAGCCAATAATATGTTAATCGACAACTACATCAATACCAATTTTCACTACTTCAACGAAGAAGCAGTCGTCGATGAATCGATTTACCCGAATCAAACAGGTCGCGTCCGCTTCCAAGGTAGCTGGTGGCCCGCACGGTGCGATCGCCAAATCACCCTCACACCCGGAGACACTGTTTATGTCATCGGCGTTGACAGCATCACTCTGTTAGTTTCCCTCACTCCCGCCGACTAAACTAGAAAGTAATCTCAACTTTTTCACTGTCTGAGCCCCGACTTCTTGAAGAAGTCGGGGCTCAGACTATTCTGTTTATTAGAAATTAGGAGACGGCAGTGCCGTTTCCCTACAATATTATCGAATATCGCGCTACAATGAAATGGCATTTTTGAGAGCTTGTTTGTTGAGGCGATCGCCAATTTGAGATTCGCTACTTTCTCCGCTGACTGCTGCTTTTTCTGATGCCTTAGCCGGCGGTAGTGGTTCGAGCAGTTTGGCTTGAGCTTCCTGAATTGAAGGGTAATTTTCAGCCCAGGATGAAATAGCTTCTGAAAGGAGATCAATCTCATCGGATAAGGGTTCGATTAGCTGCGCTAGTTCGGTTAATTGTTCGGCCCCGAAGAGCGATCGCTGCTGAGTTAATAGTTCGATAAATGAGTCGATATTTTGTTCGGGGAGTGACATCGATTCGCGTTGGATTTTGTGAATTGTTTGCCCAACAAATTCGAGAGACAAATCTAATAATTGCGCGATCGTCTCTAAATTTATCCCCAACCCTATCGTGCGACGAATGGCTTCTAACTTCGCCTGCTGCTCACCTTGTTCGAGTCCTTGTTCGAGTCCTTCTTCTAAACCTTCTTGCTTGACTTCTTGATAAAATCTGGTTTGTCTGAGTTCGCTTAAATTCAACATGGCGGCAATTTCCTCGCGGCTTTTCTGGGGGAGTTTGTAGACAATAATTGTTTCGATGAGGCTGATTAAATCGCGTAGAATGGTTGGATCGGACAACTGCTGTCGAGCCATTGCGATCGACTGCCGTGCTTGTTCTGCTGCTGTCTCTGCTGGCTCGATTACCAGTTTAACAACTTTCACTCCCAGCGATCGATCTGCGGCTTCTGGCAATTCATCGAGGTAAATCCGTTGTACCCGCTGACTGGTTAGGAGTTCCTGAAATTGCAGCATCTGTTCGTGTTCGATGCGGCGGCTGGGATAGATGACAACCACGCGCCAAGGATTGAGGGGTTTGTATTGTCGCAGATAGAGAAAGAGTTCGCCAAAGATGCGGTAGTACAAGTCGGGATCTGGTTGAAACTGAACTTCCGCCAAGTAAAATGGTTTTTCCGGTGCTTCGGTTGTGGGCAGAAATAACCCATCGATGCGGAATGCGAGTTGTTTGATTTCGCGGGAGGTGAATTCATAGGCGGCGGCTTCGTCTGGAGGGCGATCGATTAGTTCAAAGAAGAAGCTGGGAAATTCTTGAAACAGGCTGTAGAAAATGGTGTCTGTTTTCATGAGTTGTCGATGGGAATCGAAGATAGATATTATACCATGCCAAGATTGGTAAATGCGATCGCCTATCTGTAACGCTTGCCCCAGAACTGAATATCCTGTAAACTAGGTTAATAACGCATAAGTAAAAATATTGAGTCAAATGTTGTCAACACCTCTTCTGTTAACCACGATAGTAGCCTTGGTTGGTATATCATTAATAATCTACCTGACTATAGCGTTTATCCAAATGCGACACGATCGGGATTCGCTTAGACAGGCTCTGAGTAAGTATCAGAGTTTAACTTCCAGGGAAGAAACAGAAAAGCAACTAGATTCAAACATTCAGTTAAAACAAAACGAGCTACAAGAACTGGATGTACAACAGGAAGCCATAAGAACATCTATCAAAAACTTACAATCTAAACTGCGTGAACTTGAGGCTAAAGAGTATTTGATATCTATAGAGGCTTACGAACCAAAATATGATTTTATAAAGTCTGGAGATTATCTACAACAATTAGGAGACGTTGAAAAAAGACAGCTAAAAATGCAACGCAATAACGAAGCTTTTATTTCTAATACTCCCTGGAGTATAGGAGAAGGTAAACAAGGAGAAAATGAAGGTAAAAAAATGATAAAAAACCTCTTAAAAATGATAGAATTTGTATTTGAAGAACAGTGCAAGTATGTTTGCAAAGAAGTTACATATAAAAACCTTGACAATTTAAAGCAGAAGATAAATAACTATTGTGACAAGATTAATAGGTATTTGCAAAAAATAGACTGTAAGATTTCCGAAGAGTATTTAAGTCTTAAATTGATACAGCTAGATATCGAGTATGAATTAGAATATATAAAAGAGAAAGAAAAAGCAAGAGAAAGAGCAATCAAAGAACAGATGGCACAAGAAAAAAAAGAGCGCATAAAAATGGAAAAGGCGCAACAAGAAGCTGAAGAAGCTGAGCAAAGAGAAAGGCAATATCAAGAAGAGCTTGTAGGTCTAGAAAAGAAAAAAGTTGCTGGTTTACAGCCAGAAGAATATGAGAGTCAAAGTAAATATCTTAAAGAGGGGCTTTCTCAAGCTCAAACAGATAAAGAAAAAGCTAAAGAAAAAGTTATTTCATATTCCAGAATGCTCAAGTCTGGTTACATTTATGTCATTTCAAATATTGGTTCTCTCGGACGAGATGTATATAGGATATTTATGACGAAGAATAGTGACCCAGATGTATATATCAGAACCATGAATCCTTACGTTCCATTCCCCTTTGATATTCATTATAAGATTGTTTCAGACGATGCTTCAGCCACAATACAGCATTTTCATGAGCAGTTTTATGATAGAAGAGTGAATATAGAAAATGAAAGAAGAGAGTTTTTTAGGGTTTCATTCAATGAAATTGAGCAAATTGTACAAGAACTTGAGCGAGAGACTGGGACTTTGACGATTGAAAAATGTGAAAGAGTACCTCAAGCCTACGAATACCACAGAACTAAAGTAGCAGAACGAAGAAAATCAGATGATACAACCTTAATCGACGCATATATAGATGAAGATGAGATAGCTTAGGAATAGTAACGACATAAAAACATATTGGAATATAGTCAGCTATAAAGAGCGAACAATCCTGAAACCAATATTTTGAGATGGTTTGTTGGTATTATTGTACCAGCGGCTGGCAGAACGACATCGTAAGGGTTCATTACGCCACGAACCACCACGGATTACATGAGTTTGATTTTCGCTACCATCTAGCCATTCATCTCCATTGGTAGGTGCACCATCATAACTTTTATGCCAGCTATCTAAACACCATTCCAATACGTTGCCATGCAGATCAAATAGTCCAAAGTTATTGGAAATCTTGAAATAACCTACAGGAGTTGTTTTCTGTAAATAGATACCTTTAGGTTCAGAGGCATAGACATAGCTACCATCGTAATTAGCTAAGTTGCTAGTAATCGTTTCGCCAAAGTGAAAAGGAGTTGTAGTTCCAGCACGACAGGCGTATTCCCACTCTGCTTCGCTAGGAAGACGATACTCGTGACCTATTTTTTGAGATAACCGATCGCAAAACTCAATGGCATCATACCAAGAAACATTAGTAACTGGATGTTTTTTTCCTCCTAAGTTTGAGGGACGAAGTTTGAGCTTTTGATGGACTTCTTCTTTTACACAAGCAATTTCTCTCCATTGTGCTTGTGTAATTGGTGTCTTACTCATCAGAAATGGTTTAACTGTAACTGAATGTTGAGGTCTTTCATTAGTGTATCGCTTGCCTTCAGATTCCGATGAACCCATTAAAAATTCTCCTCCCGGAATAACAACCATTTCTAACATTACCCCATTCCCTAAATCTTCGATAAGGCATTGAGTCTGCTTTGGATAACTACTAATCTTTTCACCTTGAGCATCTATTGTCACCGTTATAAATTCAAAGGCTTGAGTTCCCGGAATTGATGGGATAATCAACTTGGTATTTTGTTGTTCCTCCAAACCCTCTATCCCTTGCCTGGGAGTAGAAATTATAGGTAATTTCTGCTGCTGTCTAGTGACTTGTAACTGGGTTGGAAACTCTTCTAGATTGTTACTGTTGTTCGATTTATCGTCACGTTTGAATAGATAGCCATCTTGCACGCGCATAAAGATGACAGGGGTAGCAAAATCCCGTTTATGACATTGTGTTGGGCCCAAAGCGATCGCCCGTCGTCCATATTGAGCTGCAATATCCACCGGATCTCCTTGCGCTAACTTTTGATAAAACTGGCGAGAAAATCGACTGGCAGTAATATTAGTCACTTGATACTGCATTGCTACAACCACGGGAATATTTTGCTGAACCACCCTGGAGGCCACACCTACAAAAGCCTGGGATGCAGACAGCATTCCTCCTTCACAAGCTTGCAGCATCACTACACCAGGTCGGTGTTGATTAAACAGTTCGCTGAAGTAATCGGCATCAACCCACATCGCTTCCTCAAACGCTGGGTCAACAAACGCAATTTGCCCTATTTCCCGATTATTTTCGTTTACCAAACGCCCGTGACCGATAAAGTGGAAAATATGCGGCTTTTTTGCCAAAACTGCATCCACCGTTTCAGGATTAGCTGACTTGAGGATTGGCAATAATTCTACTCTATCTGCTAGTTCTAGCGCGAGTTTTTCCAAAGCCTCTTGCACTGGTTCGTAAGCGACTGAAGATAAATCTGGATCTTGAGGTGCAGAAATCGCCAGTGCAATCCTCAGCTTTTCATCTTTTTGTAACTGAATTGGAGCGGCTGGAATCCACTGCGATCGACGGCGAGAGAATGCCAAATCTGGAACCGTTCCGAGCCAAATTGTGCCTAAATTTGCTCGTGCAGGCACGCACATGAACTCCCAAGGAAGTGCAGCAATCTCAGGCATTCCCTGTTCATCAATGTCCAATTCTACTCGCAACAGTTGCTTTTCCTGCTGCACAACCAGGTGATAAAAATTCACAAAGTCTTGAAGCAGCCTATCATCAAATAGGATCTCAAACAAAACTTCTCCGATCGCTCGTGTTTGACTGGGACTCTGCAACTCATCATTGCGTGCAGTTGCTAGCATTGGTGTAATCTCTGCTAGCTTATCTTGATATCGGAATATTCCAGATGGTTCACCGAATGGTTCATGTTTATCATTCCATTTTTGTACCTGCACGCGCTCGTAGTTGGCAACACGAATTCGATAAGTCCAGTAAGCTTTTGTCATTGATATTTATGATATAATAGTGAATTAGTACCTGATTTTCTAGCCTTTAGTAGTTGCCTTTGGTAGAATTAGCGACCATTCTTTATTTGCAATTCGAGCAAACTGAATCGCAGCTTCATCTTTACGCCGCAGTAGATTCTTGAAGCGATCTGATAATTCGCTAAACACATCACGCACATCGGCAGTCAGCCACTTCATATTGGGTTCGGCCCAGGCAATCCCTCGCAAATTAATCGATTCTGTTCCTTTAGGCACTTTGAAAACTACTGCAAATTTTGCTGTTCCGACTTTTTGAATTTCCTCGTTTTGGATGCGCCAATAACAAGTGGAACTCCCGTCACCTACGGCAGTAACCTCAGCATGACTCAGTTCGTATTTATATTCAGGAAGCGCTAGAAATGCTTTGAGTTCATTCTTATTTGCTGCATTGGTTTTTAGCTCACCCGGAAGCAGATTTGTAAGTTCACCTAGCCAAGCGCTGTCTACTCCAGCACTCCATTCGAGGTTTCCATTTAGCCCGATGTCCATACCAACCCCAAAATTCATCACAGTTCGCCACTGCTGATTGGGAAAAATGCTCTGAATAATTGGCTCGTTACTACCTTTGGGATGGAAATCGAGCTGACAGATTAACCGCCTGAATTGAGCGCCGGGTTGGGGACGCAAATCCACTGTTAGTGTCATGTAATAAAAATCATACTGAGTCTGCATCTGCTGTTTATAAATGCCAATTAATTCAGTCCCACTTTCTTTAAATGTTTCCTCTGTAAGTAAGGTCAACCTATCTTGCGGATTGCCAAAGCTGACCTGAGTTTTCAATAGACTCTCAACGGCTGCTGCACCTGTACCAAGTTTTGTCCCTCCAGCTAGCGTTCCTTCCCACTTTTGCACCTCTTGAAGGAGGTCTGACAGCAGGGTATCGGTTTCTTGGATGTTAGGCAGGGATAGGTTATCGGTCATCTTAGGTATCTCTGGTGGTGATTAGCATATTTTACCTACAAGCAAGGTGATTTCTGGAAATTGTAAAAGTATCTTTATCATTGTGAGTTGCTGGAAACTGTACGTAGGAGCGATCGCCATAAATCCGCCACTCCTAGTATGCTTAAATAAGTTTAGACACCTACTAACTAGATTTAAACCAGTGAACTTTCAATCAATCATTGCCACCTTAAACAAATTCTGGAGCGATCGAGGCTGCCTGATCGCCCAATCCTACGACACAGAAAAAGGTGCAGGAACCATGAATCCCCACACCTTTCTCAGAGCAATTGGCCCCGAACCTTGGTCTGTAGCCTACGTCGAACCCTGTCGCCGCCCCACTGACGGACGTTATGGCGAAAATCCTAACCGCTTCCAACATTACTATCAATATCAAGTCCTGATTAAACCTTCTCCTCCTAACATTCAAGAAGTTTATTTAGACTCGCTGAGAGCATTAGGAATTCGCCCGGAAGACCATGACATTCGGTTTGTAGAAGACAACTGGGAATCGCCAACCCTCGGAGCTTGGGGTGTGGGCTGGGAAGTCTGGCTTGACGGGATGGAAATTACCCAATTTACCTATTTTCAACAGTGCGGTAGCATAGATTGTCGCCCGGTATCTATTGAGATTACCTACGGGCTAGAACGCCTCGCCATGTATCTCCAAGAAGTTGATGCGATGACCAAAATTCAGTGGAAAGATGGTATAACTTACGGTGATGTTTTCCTGCAAGGGGAAATAGAACAGTGTACTTATAACTTTGAAGCTTCTAATCCTGAATTGTTGTTTACTTTGTTTGGATTGTACGAGCAAGAAGCTGAACAATTAACACAAAAAGGCTTAGTTTTGCCTAGTTTAGATTATGTGCTAAAATGTTCTCACACTTTTAATTTGCTTGATGCTAGGGGTGTGATTTCGGTGACGGAAAGAACTCGCTACATTACCAAGATTAGGAATTTGGCGCGCCGGGTTGCTCAGCTTTATTTGGAACAGCGCGAACATCTGGGTTTTCCTTTGGATAAAGCTGTGAAGGTTTGAAAAGGAAAAGGATAACGACACGGATACACCGATGAATTTAGTTGCGATCGTCCTCGACTCATACCAATTTTATAGGTCGTTGCATAGAATTCCGATCCCCCCTAACCCCCCTTAATAAGGGGGGGACAAGATTCCGCTCAAAGTCCCCCTTCTTAAGGGGGATTTAGGGGGATCGAAATATGTGCAACTTTTTGGGATTTTAAATTAATTCAATGCCTAATTATTCACAAAATAATACAGAAACAATTCCTCAATTGCGTGTTGATGGTGTAAGTTTGAAAACACCGATCGCCTCTAGCTACTTATTGGACAATATCTCGTTTGATGTGCACAAGGGCGATCGCATCGCAATTGTCGGCCCTTCAGGCGCTGGGAAAACTACGCTGTTGCGGTTGTTAAACCGACTCAGCAGCCCCACCAGCGGCTCGATTTATCTGGAAAATACGGAATATCGGCAAATTCCGGCGATCGAACTCCGCAGACAAATCACCCTGATTCTACAGGAATCCAAGCTTTTGGGGATGTCGGTGCGGGAAGCGTTGGCTTATCCTTTGAAGTTGCGGGGCGTGACTCCATCAAACATTGCTGAGAGAATTAGCGGGGCGATCGCACAATTACACATACCTCAAGAATGGCTCACACGCACCGAATTGCAGCTTTCCACAGGCCAAAAACAGTTAGTGGCGATCGCCCGTGGCATCATTTTGGAACCCAAAATCTTGCTTTTAGACGAACCAACATCCGCCCTAGACGCCGGAAAAGCCGCCCACATTTTGCAAGTATTAACACAGCTAACTAACAATCAAACCACAATTTTAATGGTCAATCACCAATTAGAATTAGCAGAGCAATTTAGCACGCGAGTCCTGCATTTACAGCGCGGAAAACTCCTCGAAGACTCCCCATCTCATCAAATAAATTGGGTGCAACTGCGGCAAAATTTAATCCAAGCAGAAGCAGAAGCAGAACAAGAATGGTGAACATTTGTAGGGTGTGCACTGCGCACCGATGCAAAAAATCGTTTGTTTCATCATGTATTTAGTAGGGTGCGCATTGCGCACCCTACAGAATCAGATCCAGTGAAAAGTAAAACAAACTCAATGACCGCCCCCACCACCAGCACCCGGTTTCACCTTTTTAAAACCCAAAATAGCAATCCCACTTAACAACAAAGCAATTCCCACAAAGTAAAAACAATCATTAAAAGCCATGACATAAGCTTCCCGACGAACCAGACCATCAATTGCCTGAATTGCTTGGTTATGCGCCACACTTGCATCAGCACCGCGACTCACAAAATACTGAGTCATTTGATTCATTCTCTCCTGCGTTGCCTGATTGTACAAAGAAACAGATTCCCCTAATCGATTCGAGTGAAATTGCTCGCGCATCGTCACCAAAGTTCCTAGGGCCGCAATCCCCATCGAACCTCCCAGATTTCGCATCATATTAAACAAACCCGAAGCAGAACCAGCCTCGTGTTTTGCCATACCAGCCGTGGCAATACTTGACAGCGGCACCATAATTAAAGGCTGTCCCATTGCTCGCACTAATTGCGACCAACGCAACTGATCGATGCCCGTCTCGTGAGTCATGCTGGCATTCATAAAACAACTCACCGCAAACAAACTCACACCGATGCCAATCATCAGCCGCGTATCTATTCGCTGCATCAATTTCGGCACCATCGGCACGAGGAATAACTGCGGCACGCCGCCCCACATAATCACCTCGCCAATTTGCATGGCATTGTACTGCTGAATCTGACCTAAATACAGGGGCAAAATGAACACCGAACCGTACAATCCCACCCCCAAAGAAACATTCACAACAGTTGCTAAAGCGAAATTGCGGCGAGTCAATAATCGTAGGTTAATAAACGGTTTTTTTCTAGTTAGTTCAATCCAGAAAAAAGCGCCGAGAAATATGGCAGAAATTATGCTTAAACGCAAAACCAAATCAGAACTAAACCAGTCTTTGCGGCTGCCTTCTTCTAACACAACTTGCAGGGAACCCAGGCCGATCGCCATTGAGGCAATTCCCCACCAGTCGCCCCCTTTTAGCAGTTCGAGCCGCATCGGCGTCGGGACGACGGCATACCACACACCTGCTAGCAGCAGCAGCCCCGGAACCAAATTTAAATAAAAGACATATTGCCAGCCGTAATTCTCCGTCAGCCAACCTCCCAATGTCGGCCCGATGGATGGTGCAAAAGTAGCTGTAAGTGCAAACATCGCCATGCCGACTGGTTGCTTTTTGGGCGGCAAATTTGTTAGCAAAAACGTAAAAGCCATCGGAATTAAAATGCCGCCCGTAAACCCCTGCAAAGCTCGAAAAACAATCATTGAATTCAAATCCCACGCCCAAGCGCAGCACATGGAAAAGAATACAAAGAAAGCGGCATTTACCAAGATGTAGCGGCGGACTGAAAACACCTGCGATAGCCAACCCGTCAGCGGAATTACGACTATTTCTGCGACTAGATAAGAGGTGGAAATCCAAGAACCTTCTTCTAAAGTTGCGCCTAAAGCTGCTTGGATATCTTTCAGAGAAGCGTTGGTGATTTGGATGTCCAAAACTGCCATGAAAGCGCCGATCATTGTTGCCATGACGCCGATCCAGGTTTTTAAGGGAACGTGATCGTCGCTTTGCTGTTGGGGAATTGCACTGGTATTTGCCATTGGTTTTGCATCTTGTGTAATTAATTTGGATGTTTTAACCGCAGAGGGCGCAGAGGGCGCAGAGAAGGAGAGGGGATTCAGGAAGGAGGGAGGTTTATCAATTGTTTAGGAAATTAAACCCATTTTTTGATAAATTGGTATGACTAAGTGTTTTAAAGCGGGCAACTGTTTGCTAAAAACTACCGCTGCTAAAATACAAATTATACCGCCAAGTATGACTGTGTTGGGAGAGCCGATATAATTGGCTAATCCGCCGGCTACTAAATTGCCAAATGGTGTGACTCCAAAAAATGCCATTGTGTAGATGCTCATCACTCTGCCGCGTTTGTCGTCTTCTACAATTGTTTGCAAGAATGTGTTTCCGGCTGCAAATTGGATGATGAAACCCCACCCCACGAATAACATCATGATTAATGACAGCCACAAGACTCGGGATAAACCAAAACCGATCAGTCCGAATCCCATGACGGCGGGGGAAATAGCAATTAATTTGCCGATACCGATGATACTTTTTCGTCCAATTAAATAAATCGCGCCTGAAAATGCTCCGACTCCAGAAGCTGCCATCAAAAAGCCGAGGGTTTGTGCGTCGCCGTGGAGTATTTTTGTGGCAAAAATTGGGACTAATACTGTGTGTGACATTCCGGCGAAGCTGACTAATGATAATAAGAGGAGAATTGCTCTGATCGGCGGAAAGCCGAAGGCGTAAACGAATCCTTCTTTTAATCTTTGTAAGGGTTTTGTATTAGTTGCGGGAATTTGGCGTGGCTTGATTTTCATCGCTAATAAGCCTGCAATTACGGCGATGTAGCTGAGTCCGTCAATCAGGAAACAATAACTAGAGCCGATTGTAGCTATCAGCAAACCTGCAATTGCTGGCCCGATCAATCTGGCTCCGTTGAACATGGAAGCGTTGAGGGCGATCGCATTTGCTAAGTCTTCTTTTTTTTCTACGATCTCGGGCACGAAAGCTTGTCGTGCGGGTGCGTCAAAGGCGTTAATTGCCCCTTGAAAGAAACTCAATACTAGGATTTGCCAAATGTTCACGACTCCTGTTAGCGCTAAAAATGCTAGGGCTAAGGATTGAACCATTGCTAATATTTGAGTGGCAATTATGACTCTGTGCCGGTTCCAGCGATCGATTAAAACTCCTGCAAAAGGCAGTAAAATTAATGTGGGAATTTGACTGGTAAATCCCACTACGCCCAGCATCCAAGGTGAATCACTCAAATTGTAGACAAGCCAAATAGTAGCGACTTGCGTCATCCAATTGCCAATGAGTGAGATGCCTTGTCCTGCAAAAAATAGGCGATAATTTCGAGATTTGAGGGCCGGAGGAAGTTTTATGGATTTGATTTTTGCTTGTAGATTCATGTATCAGTACGGATCGATCAATCCTATTTGATTGGTAAACATTTTGTAGGTAGCGCCTCTGGGCTATTGATTTTCACAAGCGCCTAAAAACCTTTGTATTTATTGTTTATAGCGGAGTCTCCCTCGCCCTCGCATCCCCCAATCGAATGGGGAATTTAACTGTGTTGTGGGCTCCTTCTTAAGGTATAGAGGATGCTCGTTGATTTTGGAGTCCGATCGCCCAAAAATAATACTTTTGACGTATTTGTGGAGATTTGAGTATTCAGGATTTATGCACTCCCATCACAGAAACCGGGTTTTTTGGGGAATTTGCGGGCTGTTACCGCCTATTTTTCGACAAAAAACCCGGTTTCTGGCCGATCGCGGGTTGCTCAGAAACCGGGTTTTTTGGGGAATTTGCGGGCTGTTACCGCGTATTTTTGGACAAAAAACTCGGTTTGTGCCCTTTTCCTCACTCAATGCTTAACAGCCAAGTCCCCAGGTAACGCATCAATGGAACGTCCCCTGGGGTGCGGATGCGGAGGTTGAAATTGTACATTCCGCCCGGACTTGGGTTTCGGACGTTGGAGAGCACAACTTCAACGTTGCTACCTGCTGGAATTGGTTCTGCGGGATAAATTTCTATGAATCGATTTTCTTTGTCCCAGATTACTTCTTGCAATTCTATTGTTTTGTCTTTGACGCGCACTTTAATGTCTTTTTGGTCGAATTCGCCTTTGTAATAGTCTGGATAAGTGATGTTGAGTTGGGCGATCGCCAAACTTACTTTTTTGGAAGGAATTCGCAGCCGGTATCTGTCGCCATTCATCCCGGCTTTGCCGTAATCCAAGCGATAGTTTAATTGGTTGGCGCGTTCGGGACCGCCGAAAATCGTGAATCCGGGCATCGACTGGGCTAAACTGATGGCGGGTAAGCCTGTCAGCAAAAAACCTGTAACTGCTAGTGCTGAAAATAATCGTCTCATAATCGCTCCTCTGACCAAAATTACAATGGAACCTTAAATATTTACTGCGGGCAATTTGCAATGAATGCCTTTAATATAGCGACTGTTTTGGCAATTTCATGAGTGCGATCGCCCGAGTTCAATCAATTTTTTTTGTGTAATACTGACAACTGACATTCAAACTACAGAATTAGGCAGCGTTTTATTTTATCATGCTCGGCTGCAAATTTAACAATTTAGCGAATTTGAATCTATAAGACAAGTTAAAGAAGCGAGTGTATTTTTGGCGATCGGCTTTACTATCAACGTGAGAAGCCAGAAGCGATTTCAACCGCGGACTGGGAAAAACAGCCAGCGATTGAAATCGCGCCTACACAAACGATGTCCGCCTCCGCGGACTGGGAAATTTGAATTTCAACCTGCGTCGGCAGGTTTTGTCTGACTTTCTGGCGGTTTCAACCGCCCTGTCTCGTCCAGGCGCGGTTTCAACCGCCATGTATGCGTGCGGTTTCAACCGCCCTGTCTATGTCTAGAGTAAAGGAGAGTTAATGAAATTAGCGATCGCCAAAGAAGTCCAAGCAGAGGAACGCCGGGTAGCCTTAGTACCCGACGCTGTAGCCCGATTAGTCAAACAGGGCGTGGAAGTTTGGGTTGAGGCCGGTGCCGGGGAAAAATCCTTTTTCTCGGATCTTGCTTACGAAGAAGCCGGAGCTCGTGTTGTCGGTGATACCGCTACGCTGTGGGGCGAAGCCGATGTCGTCGTCAAAATCGGGGAGCTCCAAGAATCTGAAGTTCATCAACTTCGCGAAGGAGGCGTTTTCATCGGATTTTTGAATCCCTTGGGAAATCCGGCTTTAGTGCAGCGGTTGGCCGATCGCCAAGTAACGGCATTCAGCATGGAAATGATCCCCCGCACCAGCCGCGCCCAAAGCATGGATGCACTGTCATCCCAAGCCAACGTCGCGGGTTACAAAGCCGTACTGATCGCAGCCTGTGCATTGCCAAAATATTTCCCGATGCTGACAACGGCGGCGGGTACAATTCGCCCCGCGAAAATATTGGTAATGGGTGTGGGCGTTGCGGGCTTGCAGGCGATCGCCACAGCGCGCCGTTTGGGTGCAGTTGTCGAAGCCTTTGACATCCGCCCGGAAACCAAAGAACAAGTACAAAGCTTGGGTGCTAAATTCGTTGATGTCGAACTCAAGGAAGAAACAGTCGCCGCCGGTGGTTACGCAAAAGAGTTATCAGAAGCCGCCAAAGAATACACCCGCCAAGTCCTGACTCAACACGTCAGCGCTTCCGATGTAGTGATTACAACTGCTCAAGTTCCTGGCAGAAAAGCACCTATTTTAGTTACTAGAGAAATGGTTTCTCAAATGAAGCCCGGATCGGTAATTGTTGACCTCGCGGCCGAACAAGGCGGCAATTGCGAATGTTCTGAAGCGGGGAAAGATGTTGAATGGAACGGCGTTAATGTCATCGGGCCGATTAATGTGCCCTCGTCGATGCCGGTACACGCTAGCGAAACTTACTCGAAGAATATCTCGGCTTTAGTTCAGTTGATGCTGAAAGATCAGGAACTCAATTTGAATTTTGAAGATGATATCATTGCTGGTTCTTGTGTCGCCCGCGATGGCGAAATTAGCAACCAGCGCGTGCGAGATGCTTTGGCTGCTCAAGCATCCGTAGTCAGTTAACAGGTTTGTAGTAAGGACTGAAGTCCTCTCTCGTTACAATGCTCTACAACGAGTCATTACTGATTACCCATTGGTGTCAACAAACACGTCAAATGTGGTCAGAGACTGTTGTTTGGCGACCAGGCCCAGATCCCCCCTAGCCCCCCTTAAGAAGGGGGGGACAAGAAGCATTCAAAGTCCCCCTTTTTAAGGGGGATTTAGGGGGATCGAGACTAGGCAAGAAACGAGAGATAAAAAGGACTTTAGCGTTAAATTGACACCAATTACCAAATTACCAATTACCAATTGTTATGGCAGAAGGATTGATTGCAGGTTTAGTAGTGTTTACTCTAGCGTCGTTTGTGGGATTTGAAGTAATTAACAAAGTCCCTCCGACGCTGCACACACCTTTGATGTCGGGATCGAATGCGATTTCGGGAATTGCAGTTTTAGGCGCAATTCTGATTTCGGGCCAGGGAAATGTGACTGTTACTTCGATTTTGGGGACGATCGCGATCGCCCTTGCCACAATTAACGTTGTCGCCGGTTTCCTAGTAACCGATCGAATGCTGCAAATGTTCAAGAAAAAAGAGGTTAAAGCGTGAGCGATTTTCTGCCCAGTGGCATTCAGCTAGGCTATCTAGTGGCTGCATCTTTATTTATCGTCGGTTTGAAACAATTGGGTTCTCCGGCTACTGCGCGTCAAGGAAACGTGTTAGCTGCGATCGGGATGTTTATTGCGATCGTCGGTACTTTACTCGAAAGGCAAGTTATCAGCTACGAATTGATTGCTGTCGGCATCATCATCGGTTCCATTGTGGGAACAATTATGGCGAAAACCGTTGCAATGACGGATATGCCGCAGATGGTGGGTTTGCTTAACGGTTTCGGGGGCGCGGCTTCTGCACTTGTTGCTGTGGGCGAATTCTGGCGCTATCTCAGCATCTCGCAATCGCCTGCGCCCGATACGACGATTACGATCCTTTTGGGCGTGTTAATCGGCGGAATTACGTTTACTGGTAGCCTTGTGGCGTTTGCAAAACTGCAAGAATTGCTACCGGGTGCTCCGATTTCGTTTCCGTTTCAACAGCCGTTTAATGCGATGCTGGCGATCGCACTTTTAGCCGGCAGCGGTTATATGGTGTTTCACCCGGAGGATGTGCCGGTATTCTTAGGTTTGGTGGCGATTTCCAATATCCTGGGTATCATGTTTGTGCTGCCGATTGGCGGTGGTGATATGCCGGTTGTGGTGTCGCTGCTTAACTCCTATTCGGGGATTGCGGCGAGTGTGGCTGGGTTCATTTTGATGAACAATATGCTGATTATTGCTGGGGCACTTGTGGGCGCGTCGGGAATCATTTTGACGCAGATCATGTGTAAGGCGATGAATCGATCGATCTCTAGCGTATTGTTTGGCGCGTTTGGTAGCGGTGGCGGTAGTGCGGCTGCTGGGGCTGTTGCTGGTGGGGCGATCGACAAAACTGTTCGCAGCATCAATCTCGAAGAAAGTGCGATGATGTTAGGCTATGCGCGATCGGTGGTAATTATTCCTGGTTACGGGATGGCTGTAGCGCAAGCCCAGCACGCGGTACGCGAGTTAGCCGACGGTTTGGAAAAAATGGGTGTTGACGTGAAATACGCGATTCACCCGGTGGCTGGGCGGATGCCGGGGCACATGAATGTGTTGTTGGCGGAAGCAAACGTGCCTTATCCACAGTTGTATGATATGGACGATATCAACCCGCAATTTGACGAAACCGATGTTGCTTTGGTAATCGGGGCGAATGATGTGGTGAATCCGGCGGCGCGCCACGATACGGCGAGCCCGATTTACGGGATGCCGATTTTGGAGGTTGATAGGGCTAAGCATACGATCGTGATTAAGCGCGGGATGAGTGCTGGTTTTTCGGGTGTTGACAATGAGTTGTTTTATAAGGATAAGACGATGATGTTGTTTGGTAGCGCTAAGGATGTAGTTGCGAAGTTGGTTGCTGAAGTGAAGCAGTTGTAGGATTTTGCGATCGCAGATGAACGCGGATTAACGCGGATGATTAAACCCGGTTTCTAGAAGAAACCGGGTTTTTGTTTGGATTTTGTTTTGATATCAATACTCTTCAGTCGGCGGAGGCCGACTTTGTTTCTGTAGTCGCGATTTCAATCGCCGAGTCTTATCTACTCGTTCACTTCAAAAAGATATCGAGGTAATCCTGACTGCCGAATAATAGACTGCAAAGTACCAATTTTGATTTCTGAATAATTTGGTACAGGAACCGTTACAGTTGTATCAGGTAGTCGCTGCTGCATGATAATATGACTGCCGCGCTGGCGCACTTGAACAAACTCATATTGTTCTAAAATCTGACAAACTTGAGCCGCTGATAGAACCCGCAGTTTACTCAAGGCTCACCTCTACACGAGTCACGAAAAATTCTGTATGCAGCCGATTCTTTACTTCAGAAGGATCTGCTGTCTCAAAAAATAGTTCTAGCGCCTCGATGAGATTCCGTCGGGCTTCTTCTATATTGTCACCTTGGCTGGCAATATCAAGTTCTGGGCAAAGGGATACATATCCGTCGCCTTCTCGTTCAATGATTGCTGTAAACTGTTGTGTTGACTTCATAATTTGAAGTGGCGGACTGCCAAGCTCAAACAATTATTGTTTTACTTGATATTATAGCGGTTCTCAGATAGATGAGGTATGCCAAAACCCTATATTACCAAGCTTTTCAGATCGAAATTCGTACCTCACCTTTGTAAGAAAGGCTATATATCGCATCTCTACAGGAATTACGCACTCCGACGAAGAAACCGGGTTTTTACCTAATCTGTCGGTAGCAACGAAGTATTTTCCTAAAAAACCCGGTTTCTGGGCCCCCATCTCCAGGACTATTCTATATACTATAATAGCATTAAACCAATTCAGGAAACATTTCCATGAACAGGCAAAAAATACTCCTAGATCCGGTTTTACCGACAGAAGAAGAAACCATAGCTATCAAATTGTTAGATCAAGTGCTAGAGAACGAGATAGAAAATGGTGATTCTGAGACATTAAAAGTAAAACTTGTGCAAGTTGGCTCTGAGGCGATCGCACTTCCTGAATCGCTCTATCAATTGCTGCGTCAAGCTGCACATTTAATGGTGGCTGGTAGAGCCGTGTCTTTAGTGCCGATCGAGCAAGATATGACAGTTGAAGAAGCTGCTATTTTGCTGAATGTATCGCAACCATTTTTGATGAAATTATTAACAGAAGGCTCGATTAAGTATGTGAAGGTAGGATCTGAACGGCGGATTTGTTTAGCAGATTTAATGGCATATAAAAAGCAGCGCACTGTGAAACGTCGAGAGATTTTGAGAGAATTAGCTGAGTTGAGCCAAGAAGAGGAACTCAATGAGAGTAGAGTATACAGCTAGCAGGCTGACTCCCTATCCTGTTGTCTTGGATTCCTGCGTAATTTTTCCTATGTACTTGCGCGACACGCTATTTCGCGCTGCCGAAGATGGGCTGTATGATCTATATTGGTCGCAAGAAATTTTAGCTGGTGCAACTCGCAATCTTGTTAATACTGGAAGGATGACGAGTCAGAAGGCGGCGCGTTTTGAGGCTGCACTTAAGGAAGCTTTTCCAAATGCAATGGTAGAAGTCCCGGAGGATTTGATTCTGCAGATGACTAACGATCCGGGCGATCGCCATGTCGCGGCGGCTGCGGTAATTGCGAAAGCTCAAGTTATTGTTACGTCTAACCTCAGAGATTTTCCTCCAGAGTCTCTCAATTCTTGGGGTATTGTGGCGCTGCACCCTGATGTTTTTCTGAATCGACTTTATGAGGTTGCGCCGGATTTGATGGCTAATTTGGTCTCGCAGCAAGCTGAGGATTTGAAAAATCCACCGCTGACGGTTGATGAATTACTTGTCAGGTTGAGGGAGGAAGTTCCGGTTTTTGCTGATAGGATTCAACGTTATTATGAGAATATTTTGTAGAGGGATGATGAAAGGGCGATCGCCCTATGCCATGCTAGCTTGGTTTAAATAGTCACGGGCGATCGGTGCTAGTCAAATATACCTGCGAACAGAGATTTTTAAATATAATAAAATCCTAAAGAATTAATAGATCGGCAAAAATTGTACTAACCTTAGAGCTAAGGTCAATTAAATTAAAAAATTTTCAACTATGTCAGATCAACCTTTTAACATCCGCCAACTAGACGGCCTAGATTATGACGAAGCAGAACCGCTCCTGGAAGATTATCAGGAAACGCTAATCGAGCTATTTGTCAATTCTCCCGAAGGAGAAGAATACTGTAAAGCTTATCCAGACGTTGGATTTTGGATCTCGCAGTTCATTTATTACGGTTTCGGCTATGAAGGTTTTACGCTGCCTCGCATGAAAGTGGAAGATGTGGAAACTGTAGTCGAAGAGTTGTTTCCCAGGAAAGTGAGTTTGCTTTCGCCGGAAGAAGGTGAAAATGCTATCCCAGAATTATTGGCGTTATGGCAATTTTTGAAGCGAGAATTTAAACTGCGAAATGCCACTTCAATTATCAAATACCTGCGGGATATCGAGTCGGAATTTAAGGAGATTATGGAAGATTCCTCTAAATTTGGATTTGCCAAATCCTTTGTAACGCTCGGTCATCAAGCAGGGTTTGATATGAGTACGGGGGAAGGTCTCACACAATTTCAGGAGATATATAATGCTAGCATTGCTCCTATAATGGCAGCTAAAAACTCCGATACATCGGGATTTTCCAGCCAACCGATAAGTGTTAGTGCTGTCAATGACTCTAAGGCAAGTAAAGAAAAGCAAAAAAAAGCAAAAAATACGGCGGCTGAATCGAGAAAACGCAACCGCACTAAGAAAAAATGAGGTTTAGCAAGTATCTATTCTCATTTTACTCTTCTGATTCTTCTCAGCATCCTGTTAGCTTCTTCCCTCCCGCGAAACTTCCAAACTAATAAATAACACATCAAACAAAACCCGAAAATTCCTAACACGATCGCACTTTCTTCCGGTGAGTTGGTAGTTCGATCGAACTTCCCACTCTTCGGACTTGCTTGGATGTTGTTAGTTCGATCGACCGTTCGATCGTCCGCTTGCAAGTTAAAATTGTGTTGTTCGATCGCATTACTCTTTTTAAATGTGCGATCGACTTCTTGAAATAACTTCGGTTGTCCGCAGCTTGTTAAGGACAATCCAATAATGGTAAAAATTAGGAAATAATAGCGCGTTTTCACGATATTTACCTCCCTGTTAAGGAGAAAGGGAATAATTGAATGAGAAGCCAGAAACCGGGTTTTTTGCGAAATACTTCGTACACAGCCACAGATTCCCTGAAAAACCCGGTTTCTTTGGTTTGAGTGCGTAATTCCTGCGAATAATTTCTACAATAGCGGTGTATGATTTTCCCGATCGCACATTAATACAATAATACCATTTTTTTCAAGTCGCAGCTACGGGTAAGGAATCAGTATTGCCGAGATGTGGCAGCGAAACCGGCGATCGTACTGATTCAAGCGCTATAATCGAGCTAATAAATAGCTAGACATGAAGAAAGTTGCGAGCTAAAATATTAAACAGACCTTCCTATAAAAACGAGGTGTTAACTGTGACAATAACCGAATTAAAAGTCAATTTAGCATCTTTAAATTCAGCAGACAAAGCAGCAGCTATAGAATTTTTACTTCAAACAGTAAGCAATAGTTCGCTAGGCATTAAAAAAACTCCTGGCGTGTGCGGCGGCGGTGATGCTTGTGTTGGCAATACTCGCATACCCGTTTGGTCGTTAGTAAATTATCGCCATCTGGGTGCAAATGATGGGCGAATTTTGCAAGACTTTCCCCATTTGAGTGCAGCAGATTTAGTCAATGCTTGGGCTTATGCTGATGCTTACCCAGAAGAAATTGAAACAGCAATAGCTAGAAATGAAGCAGCATAAAACATGGCGCAAATTTCCCATAACAGAACTTACCGACTCCGACAAAGAAACCGGGTTTTTTATCTAATCTGTCGGTAGTAACAAAGTATTTTTGCGAAAAACCCGGTTTCTCGGCCCCATGCTAAGTCCTATTCGCCCAAATCACCGTAAAATCTGACTAAATGCACCAAGATTAGGTAGAATTATCTGGGAGTCAGAGGATTAACTATATGCGCTGGGTTAACTATATTACGATCGCCATTGTGAATACTTTCGGTGTCGTCATCGGTATTATTTGGGTTGCTGTGCCCGCAACAGTCGCTCAACCTTCCCTAAATTACCAACTCACACTCTCAGGGCGACAGACAGACGGCGACACTCCGCAATCGCTCCCGGAACTCTACAAATTGCGCGATCGCCTCAAGGTAGAATTAGATAACAGCGCGAAAAATCCCGACAGCAACCTGTTTTCCCCAGAACATTGGTACCGCCAGGAATCCAAAAATCTGGCTGAGAAACTCCAAAACGCTCAAAGTCAGATTGAAACAGAAGAAAGAGCTAAAAATAATTGGGACGATGCTGCTAAAATAGCGGCCAGAGCTGTTGTAATTGGACGCACTTCTAAAGCCGACCCTGCTACTTGGGAAGAGTCACAACGCCTGTGGCAAATCGCACTCGACCACCTGCGACTCATTCCCCACGGTTCTTTTTTGGCTGAGCGGGCGATCGACAAAACCATCGAATATCAAGGAAACCTCACTGTCGCTACCTACGAATGGCAAGTAGCACGTTCTGTACAGAAAATTAGAGCCGAGGAAGAACGGGTAAGAGAAATCGCCCGCAAAGAGCAAGAACAAAAAGAATTTGCTCGCCGAGAAATAGAGAGACAAGAACAAGAGAAAAAAGAACTCGCCCGCAGAGAACTAGAAAGACAAGAATTTGCCAAGCAAGAATTAGTCCGCCAAGAACAAGAAAAACAAGAACTCGCCCGCCAAGCAAAAGAAAGGCAAGAATTAGCCCTAAAAGAACTAACCAGACAAGAATTAGAAAAGCAAGAATTAGCCCTAAAAGAACAACAAAGACAAGAATTAGAACTCAATCAACCAGCAAGTCCTCAACCAACTCCAGAATCAACCGCAACAGCAACTCCCGCCCCAGTAACGCCCGCCGCCTCGCCGTCGAACTTCTTCTTTGCAGGAGATACTAACAGAGACGGTAACATTAATCAGCTAGACGAAGCCGGAAAAGAACAATGGTCATTGTCCAGCGGCGCGCTAATTCTATTTAGCGATCGCCATAACGATGATCGCCGCAGCAAAATACCGACTTGGCAACAAACCAAGGTTAGCGTCCCCCGTCGCGCAGCCATGCTTTCTCAAGTTAACTTAATCCTGTCTGAAAACTTCAAAAACTCTCAATTATTCATCACTGCTGATAGCATTGCTAGCCCTCACATCAGCGTTTTTCAGAAAACGGGTGACGGCTGGAAACCTGTAGATATATCCGGTGCTAAACCCCTAGTTTTTAGCACGAATATTGTATTAGGTGTGGAAGCAAAACAATTTGCCGATCGCAACTGGAACGGCACTGTGAATCTCAAAGCAACAGCCGAAAACAACGGTCAACAAA
Source organism: Microcoleus sp. A2-C3 (assembly GCF_036706065.1). NCBI lineage: Bacteria > Bacillati > Cyanobacteriota > Cyanophyceae > Oscillatoriales > Microcoleaceae > Microcoleus > Microcoleus sp. A2-C3. The sequence goes on from NZ_JAUBVX010000016.1 coordinate 82,290, forward strand.
TCGCCGCCACAACCATCCAAATGGGCGTTAGTCCTTGGATCATGCCTGCTAATACCGCGCCAGTTACAGAGGTTCAAGTCAGCGACAGAGGTTCGGCAAACAGCGAATTTATCTCCCAACTCAAACAAGCTGTAGAACCCACGGGCGCTCAAGTAAAAATCATCCAGGGTGATAATGCTTGGATGCAAGACATTCAGAAAAACGGCTACGTTCAAGTTCCCCAAAAATTGGAAGTAGGTCAAGTTGATGTCGCCATAAAAAGCAATCGTGACCAAGAGGAAAACCTGCCTGCTAAATCAACTAAAGAGCGGGATTTGAGAGTATTTAAAATTGGCAATTCTCGCTCTAAAGACCCTGTAAATCAGTGGTCTGATGGATACGGAAATTTGCAGGTGACGCCACCGATTCCCGGACACCCAATGGGTCGAGTTTATTACGGGAATTCGGGGAATGTTGGTTTTAATCCAGAGGTACTTGATTTTATTCAAGCTCAAAGAATTCAAGGGCCGGCGGTGGATATTGATACTTCTTGGCTGTTGACTCGCCAAGTCGATGAGATTATCAATTTTATTCCCACTCAAATTCCCGGAAAATATATAATGGCGATCGCTAGTCCAGAAGCCGGAGTTAAGCTGTTAGAAGAATTGGCGGGAAAAGGTTACGGTGATGTTACGATCAATCGCGGTTTGAGCACTGAAACTACAGTCAGCGCCGCTTTGAAGAATCCAGCTTTATTGCAACACAATCTCAATTTGCAAAAGCAAAAACTTAATCCGATTTTAGAGAAGTTGAAAAGAGAGTTTTCCCTCGCTGATGACCAAATCGTTCAAGTTCCAGCTATGTTTGGCTACAGCGGTTATGCTTGGTGGCCGAATATGGTAAACTCGGTGCCAATTAACGGCAAATTGTTAGTTTCCAATCCCCGCGGGGCACTGATTGACGGTTTAGATTACACTCAAGAAAGATTGCGCCAATTACTGCTTCCTGCTGGCGTCAGCGTTAGTTTTCTGGATGATAGGTATTATCAAGAATTGAAAGGAAATGTGCAGTCGGCGACGAATACTGTCAGGAAGCCTGAACCACGACCTTTTTGGCAGTCTTTGCCTAATAATTGAGATCGGTAGAAAATTGCGATCGCAAATTGCGCTCAATATTTACCACGTTTGTAGTGAGGAATTTAGTCCTCAGTGCGATCATCCCCCTTGCACCCTCAGTATCATTGAGGCATCATCGGATTTGATATAACTAGGACTTACGCACGGGTGGTCAGAAACCGGGTTTTCCCCGAAAATCCTTGTAATGCAGAGATTAGGTAAAAAACCCGGTTTCTTTGGTCTTAATGCACAAGTCCCGATCGCGTAAAATGTCTAAAAGCGGTATTTGTACAAGAAATTTAGTCCTATGAGTAACGAACTCGAAAACAATCAAATTTTGACCCAGCAACCGGAAACAATTGCCACTGACAGCGATGAGTTGGCGAACACTGCAATTGCCAGTCCCCATCCAACTTCCGAAGCAGCAGAAACTCCCGCTGAAATCCCTCCAATTGAAGATGCTTTGACAGCAACTTCCGAACCCCCAGAAACTCCTACAGAAAATCTCCCCAGTGAAAGTGTTTTAGCAGCAACTTCCTTACCAACAGAAACTCCTGCTGAAATTGCCGCGCGAGAAGATATTTCAACGGCAATGGACGAAGCCGAAACAATTCCAATTGCAGCCGATATTGCGCCGGAAACAATTCAAAATGAAAATCACCAGACTCAACTAAATCAAACGGAGAATCCCGATCCGAAACAACATCGAGTTTGGCAAATATTGACAGTTTTTTTCAGCGGAATGTTAGTCGGTTCCGTCCTGAGTCTCGGTGCTTTTCTAGGGTGGAAAATGTATCAAGAAAGAGTAAACATTCAAATCAAACTGCACTCAGACGTACCCCTCCCCGAAAGCCCTCCCCCTGTCCCAACAGCGCGCGCCTACCGCCAGCCCGGAGTGGGTCCAGCACCCCAGCAGGCACTGCCCCCCACAATTGCTCCGTCACCTAGCCAGCCTCAAATACCCTCCCTGTCAGGCGTTCCGCAACTTGCTTCCCCGTCGCCGCTGCCTTCTCCCGCTGCCGTGGAAACCCCTGTAACTGAGCGAGTTAGCTTTCAAGCCGGTGCTACCGGAACTACTCTCAGCAATAGTTTGCGAGCAAACAAATCCAAACGCTACTTGGTAGAATGCAATAGCGGCCAAAGCATGACAATAAAGGTTCAAGAAGGTCAAGTTAGTGCCGACATTATTGCTCCTAACGGTGAAAAAGTAGGTACTGTTGATAGCACAGGTCAGTGGCAAGGTCAACTAACCAGCAGCGGCGATTATACTATTGAAATTTCGGGCGATCGCCAAGCAAACTACGGTGTTAAAATTGAAGTCAAATAGCAAGTATAATTGTATCAAGGGGTAGTTGCAAAATACATCAACCCACCCTGGTTGCCAGTTACCAATTACCAATTACCAATTACTAATTACTAATTACCAATGGTCGCACAAGTATCTCCAAGCATCTACGAAGCAAAAACCCAAGAAATTGCCAAAGAAATTCTGAAGGCAACTCAAGACAAAAAGCGATCGTTTTTTGGCCAATTGCAAGACCAAATGCGCTGGGACGATAAGCTGATGGATTGGGCAATGGCTAGCCCCGGACTGCGGGTGCAATTGTTTCGATTTATTGACTGTTTGCCCGCCCTCCGCAGCAAGCCGGAAATTGCCCGCCACTTGCAAGAATACCTGACTGTGGAAGAGGTAGAATTGCCGGAAGCATTGAAAAAATTGCTCAGCTTTGCTAACGCTGATTCGGTTCCCGGCCAATTGGCTGCGACGACGGTTGCGCCTGCGGTGGAAACTCTGGCGCACAAGTATATTTCTGGGGAAAATATCAAGCAGGTAATTAAAACCTTAGAGCGACTTCGCAAAGATAAAATGGGTTTTACAGTTGACCTTTTGGGGGAAGCTGTAATTACCGAAACTGAGGCGCAAGTTTATCTGAATCGCTATTTGGAATTGATGACGGAATTGACCAGTGCAGCAAAGAATTGGTCGCAGGTAGATGCAATTGACAAGGCTGATGGCGAAACTCTGCCGCGAGTGCAAGTATCTGTCAAATTAACTGCTTTTTATTCTCAGTTTGATCCGCTGGATGCTAAAGGCAGCGAGGAGAAAGTCAGCGAGAGAATTCGCTTGTTATTGCGGCGCGCGAAGGAATTGGGAGCGGCTGTTCATTTCGACATGGAACAGTACGCATACAAGAGTTTAACTCTCAGTATTCTGAAAGACTTATTGTTAGAGGAAGAGTTCCGCAGTCGCACAGATGTTGGAATTACAATGCAGGCATATTTGCGCGATAGCAAACAAGATTTGCAAGGCATTATTGCTTGGGCAAAAAAACGCGGAAATCCGGTAACGGTGCGTGTGGTAAAAGGTGCTTACTGGGATCAGGAAACTATCAAGGCGATGCAGAAAGATTGGCCGCAGCCTGTCTATAATGATAAAGTTGCTACGGATGCAAATTTCGAGCAGATGACTCAGTTGCTGCTGGAAAATCACGAATATTTGTATGCTGCAATTGCCAGTCACAACGTGCGATCGCAAGCCAGGGCGATCGCGATTGCCGAAACTCTCAACATACCGCGCCGCCGCTTTGAAATGCAAGTGCTGTATGGCATGGGGGACAAATTGGCCAAGCTTTTGGTCGATCGCGGTTATCGCGTCAGAGTATACTGTCCCTACGGCGATTTGCTCCCAGGCATGGCTTATTTGATCCGCAGATTGCTGGAAAATACCGCCAACAGTTCGTTTATCCGGCAAAGTTCCGAAGAAATGCCGATCGACCAATTATTAGCCGCCCCAGTAGCCAATGGCAACGACCAGCTAGTTTACAGCAAAGTATTCCCCAACGTCGCCGATACCGACTACGCCAATACCAAATTGCGGCAACAAGCAGAAGCAGCCATCAAATCAGTGCGCGCCAACCTAGGTAAAACCTACTTACCGCTAATCGATGGCGAATACCAAAACACCGAAACAACCGTTAATTCGCTCAACCCTTCCAATCCCGAAGAAGTAGTCGGTAAAATCGGATTGCTATCCGAAGCACAAGCCAAACAAGCCCTAGAAGCAGCCAAAGCAGCCTCCACAAGTTGGCGGAAAACCCCCGTCCGCCAGCGCGCCGGAGTCCTCCGCAAAGCCGCAGAATTGATGGAACAACGGCGGCACGAACTATCAGCTTGGATGGTGTTTGAAGTCGGCAAACCAGTCAGAGAATGCGATGCCGAAGTCTCGGAAGCCATTGATTTCTGTCGCTACTACGCCGACGAAATGGAACGGTTGGAACAAGGGCAAAATTACGATATAGCTGGAGAAAACAACCGCTATACTTATCAGCCACGCGGCATTTCTCTGATTATTTCTCCTTGGAATTTTCCCCTGGCCATTCCCGTCGGGATGACAGTTGCATCGCTAGTTGCAGGTAACTGTACTTTGCTCAAACCTGCGGAATTTTCCACAGTAATTGCGGCTAAAATAGCGGAAATTTTGCTAGAAGCCGGGATTCCAAAAGGCGTATTTCAATACGTGCCTTGCAAAGGTTCAACCGTCGGCGCTTACATGGTGAAACATCCCGATGTTCACATGATTACTTTCACCGGTTCTCAGGAAGTTGGCTGTCAGATTTATGCCGAAGCCGCGATTTTGCGGCCGGGACAAAAACACCTGAAGCGAGTAATTGCAGAAATGGGCGGCAAGAATGCAATTATTGTTGATGAAAGTGCGGATTTAGACCAAGCAGTTGCAGGCGTAGTTTATTCGGCATTTGGATACAGCGGCCAAAAATGTTCTGCTTGTTCGCGAGTAATTGTGGTCGAGTCGGTGTACGATGCTTTTGTGGAAAGATTGATAGAAGCCACGCGATCGCTCAATGTCGGTGCAGCCGAAAATCCCGGCACTCAAGTCGGGCCTGTAATCGATGCTACCGCCCAGTCGCGCATCCGCGAATACATCGAAAAAGGCCGCGCTGAAGCTAAAATAGCCTTAGAAATGGCCGCACCAGAAACTGGCTATTTTGTCGGCCCAGTCATTGTTACGGAAGTATCCCCGACTGCAACTATCGCCCAAGAAGAAATTTTTGGCCCGGTTTTGTCGGCGGTTCGGGCAAAGAATTTCAGCGAAGCGATTACCATTGCTAACGGCACAAATTTTGCTTTAACCGGCGGATTGTATTCTCGCACACCTTCGCATATCGATCGCGCCCAAGCCGATTTTGAAGTCGGAAACCTGTACATAAATCGCGGAATCACCGGCGCAGTGGTATCGCGGCAACCCTTCGGAGGATTCAAACTTTCGGGTGTTGGTTCCAAAGCTGGCGGCCCGGATTATTTGCTGCAATTCCTCGAACCGCGCACTATCACCGAGAATATTCAGCGGCAAGGTTTTGCGCCGATTGAAGGAGTAGACGATTAATCATTGGTGTTAACTTAACGTCAAACGTACTCATAGACTGCTGTTTACCGCCGAGGCCAGATCCCCCCTAGCCCGCCTTCTTAAGGGGGGAACAAGATTCTGATCAAAGTCCCCCTTGCTTTCGAGGGATTTAGGGGGATCTAGCCTCAGATAAAAGCGAGATTTTTCAATTGTTTCAGTTTTTGTATGGTGCTCTTCGGCGCACCTTACGGCTAGGGTAATAACAAAAAATTTCTGCGAGATTAGCTAGTTATAAAATGGAAGTTGAAAATCGCGATCGACTAAATTCTCACAATTTTTTACTTAACAAGTGGCTGAAATTTTTAATTATAGCAGTATTGGCGATCGGCATTTTATTTCGCTTCGGAAATCTCGATCGCAAATTTTACTGGATTGACGAAACCTATACTTCTTTGAGGGTTTCTGGCTACACCGAAGCCGCAATGCTTAAACAAATTTCGTACCAGAAAATAACCTTGCCCTCCGATTTACAAAAATACCAGCAGATCAATGCCGGAAAAACTTTAACTGACACACTACATTCTTTAGTAACCGAAGACCCCCAACACCCGCCACTGTATTACATACTAGCGCGATTTTGGGCGCAATGGTTCGGCACTTCGGTTGCAGCAATGAGAAGTTTAGCCGCCGTGATTAGCTTGCTAGTATTTCCCGCTATTTATTGGCTGGCTTGGGAGTTGTTTGAATCATCAGCAGTAGGGTGGATGGCGATCGCAATTTTCGCAATTTCTCCCTACCACATCCTATTTGCCCAAGAAGCCAGACAGTACAGTTTGTGGACATTAACTACCATTTTATCCAGTGCAGCGTTGCTGCGAGCAATGCGCCCTGACTTAACTCAAAATTCAATTTTGCTGGTTTCTCGCTGGGCACTTTACGCAGTCACAGCAGCAATGGGACTGTACACCCACTTGTTATTTGTCTGCGTCGCCGCCGCCCATGCAATCTACGTCGCAGTCATTGCCAACTGGCGCGATGTTAAAACATTTATTGCCTATTATGCAGCAGCAATGGTGGCCTTAATCGGCTTCATGCCTTCTCTCGTAAATACTGTAGAAAACTTCAATCAAGTTAGAAGTACAACAGTATGGGCAGAACAGAAAAATCTATTAAGATTAGTTAGCAGGTGGGTTGGTTCAATCAGCATAGGATTTTTTGATATTGGCATTGATGGCACTGCCAACGTCACACAATTAGCCTTGGTAATTCCAGTTGGCATCATGATTGTAGCTTTAGTCGGCTATGCGATTTATTTTCTGTACCGACATACACCAAAACGGGTTTGGTTACTGATCTTGTTATTAATTGCCACAACCGCTTTGTTTTTAGCAGTGCCTGATATACTAAAAGGTGGAAGGCGATCGACAAATCCGCGATATTTAGTTCCATGTTATGTGGGAATTCAGCTAGCAGTTGCTTACCTGCTGTCTGCCAAAATTAGCAACAATTTGGCTAGTTTCCAGCAGCAAAAACTGTGGAGAGTAGTGACAATTGCACTGTTTTCGGTCGGAATTATATCGGCGGGAATTAGTTCTCAAGCCGATAGTTGGTGGAATAAAGGCAGCGGTTGGTTGCGCGCGGAATTGGAAGTAGCTAGCACTGTGAATCAAGCTAGAAATCCCCTGATGATCAGCGATGCGAATATCGCATACATCATGCCTTTGAGTTATCGCTTGCAACCACAAGTCAAATTGCTAATAGAACCGCGCTGTTATACTTCTTGCTACAAAAATCGAGAATTGGCACGGAAAAAACCTGAACCACCGAAAATTCCCGGCGGTTTCGGCGACTTGTTTTTATACAGACCGTCCTCAACTTTGCGATCGGCAATTGAACAGCAAAACTATCAAATAGATCCGGCGGTTGGTAATGTCGAGCTCAATCTATGGAAAATTACTAAAAAATAATCTGCAAGGATTAAGGCGAAAAACTGGTTGATTTCCAAAAATGTCTGGTTCACCGCGACAGACTGCCAAGAAACTGAATTTTGGGAAGTATGTCTAGAGTAGAGTTCAATATGGCTGCGTTTCGCGGTAGACTAGAAATTAAGAATAACAAAAATAACATCAAAAATCTCAAATGACAGTCACTGAAACATCGAATATTCGCAGACTGCTGTGCGATCCAGACTTAGGGCTGATTCCTCACCTAGAAAAATCCCTGAAAGACTTACACTCGTCTGCGATCGCCAATGGAGAGAAATTTAAGGTAGAACCTTACGATATCGAACTCAAAAGCTGCCACACTCAGAAGCATCCCAACGACCAAAAACCCCTTGTCACTCAGTCAGTGTTAATGAAAATTCCCCTGACTGGGAAAGTTCAAGACAAGATGCACCTCTATCTGATCGCAAGTGAGTTGCAGAACCAAATCGACTTCAAAATTATCGACTGGAGTGCCTTAGAACGCCGCCAATACGACATTCACGGCATCCCTTTAAAGCAGCCGATTACCAAAATAGATGGCGAGATGAATTACGAGTTAGTATTCGATCGACCAAATTATTGCTGCATCACTCTGTGCCGCCAATTTGACTTGACTTACGCCGCCAATTATTAAGATCGGACTCGGCTACACAAACGAAGTCGGCGGTTGAAACCACCCCTACACAAACGAAGTCCGCCTTCGCTGACTCAAGGTGCGCATTGCGCACCTTGTGATGGTGTTGCACGTCGCGGGTAGCACAAATGGAATTTAAACCGATCGATTGGCAGTTTCCGCCAGAATCTGCTTAATTTGAGCAGGAGTCAGACTCGGATTGGCTTGCAACATCAAAGCTATCACCCCAGATACGTGTGGCACTCCCATCGAAGTACCAGCAAAATATCGATAGGGAACCCCAGGTTGAGACAGTGGCACAGTTGAATAAACGTCCCCAGCATCGGCCCTGCCACCATCGCCGCCCGGAGCCACAAAATAACTAATTGTGTCTGATCCTGCCCGGTTAGAATAATCTGTAAACAAGCCGTTGCGGTTAACAGCACCGACAGCAATTCCTACCTCATTCGCAAACTTAGCCGGATAATCTACCTCCGGGCGCGCATCATTTCCTGCCGCCGAAATCACTACCACACCTTTAGCTTCCGCCGCTCGAATTACACTCAATTCGCGATCGTTGATCTGTTGACCGCCAAAACTAATATTAATGATTTTCGCACCATTTGCCACCGCGTAATTAATCGCGTTAATTTCATCTGAAATTTTGCCTACTCCTGTGCTATTGAGTATTTTCAAAGGCATAATCTTCGCAGTCGGAGCCGTTCCAGTTATTCCCACTCCATCTCTTTTTGCAGCAAGTAAACCAGAGATATGAGTACCGTGGCTGTTATCATCCATCGGGTCATTATCGTTGTTGGCAAAATCCCATCCCCGGAAATCGTCAACAAAGCCATTGCCATCATCATCTACGCCGTTGCTAGCTTTATTTCTACCAGTCGGATCTACGCCATTTTCCCCACCATTGCTCCAAATATTCCCCGTTAAATCCGGGTGATTGTAGTCAACTCCGCTGTCGATAATTGCTACAACAATGCCGTCTCCAGTCAAGCCATTCGCCCAAACTTCTGGAGCCTTAATTAAGTCTCTGCCCCACTCGTCGCCGCCCAAGTCGGGAACATCAGGAAAAGTTGCAACACCTTGAGCTTTAGCAACTGCCGCCGCCGCATTCACCAAACCGAACCCAGAACGAGAGTCAAAATCCGGTGAGTTGCTGGGATTTTCAGGAACAATATTGGCAGGAGTTGCAGATAAATTTAGGGTAAAATTTGTATTACCTTGGTTTTGATAAACTCGGACAAAGTATGTTCCGGGTGCCAAATTTTTGAGATCGATAGATTCTGGCGATAAACCCGATTCTTTAGCAGAAGCAATAATATCGGTAAAGTCAATAGAATTGTCGCCATTAATATCTTTAATCACGGCCACGTCAACATCGGCACTAAAACCGCTGACAGTTAATTGAAAGTCGTTATTTGCAGGCAAAGTAAAGCGGTAAAGGTTGTCTGGGCGAGCATTGCTAACCGAGTCGGCGATGGTTTGAGTGCTGCTCAAAACGCCTAAATCGCGGGCTTGGCTGAGTTGGTTGCTTAATACGGTATTTGCAGAGATGAATTTACCGCTGAGGTTTTGTGGAGATGTGTTGGCGACTTCGCCTAAAATAGCACCGGATTGACGAATTTTAATTACTGTATTGGGAGTGTCCGCAACTGCTTCCAAAGTGAGGTCTGCTTCGGTAAGATTGTCGGTTAGTCCGATCGCATCCTCAAAACTGTTAAAGTCAGTAATCAGGTCTGCAACAGCCGGATCGGAGACTAGGGAGTTGCTGCGGAGGACAAAGGTATCTGCGCCCAAACCCCCTGTCAGCGTATCTTTGCCCCCATCGCCCACTAAAACGTCGCTACCGTTGCCGGCGTAGAGGGCATCATCTCCCCTACCTCCCTGCAAGGTATCGCTGCCCTTGCCGCCAAACAGCAAGTCGTTGCCGGTACCGCCGTTAAGCAAGTCATTCCCGACACCACCGAAGAGTGTATCGAAATTGCCACCGCCGAGGAGTCTGTCATTACCATTATCACCGTTGAGGCGATCGGCATCCGAGGAACCGACAATAAAATCGTTACCTCCGAGGGCAAAAAGTCCGTTAGGATAAGGAGTCAAAAAGCCCGGAGTTAATGCGAAACTATTGGGGCTATCATCTAAAAGATAGGAAAGACCGTCAGGGCTCGGGCCGGGCATAGAAATTTACTCCTTAGATAAAATCAATCTAAATTTTAGATTTAAAACATGAAATTGTCTTTAAGTAATCTACCATCCCAAATTCACTAATCAGGAGCGGAAAATGGGAAAAGAACACTTGCATCGAATTCAGAATTTTTTCAACCTCGCCAAAGCGCGTTTAAAGCCTTATTTGCGCTATGTGATTCTGGGCGGAACGTTTTTATTTATTGCCAAAGCTTTTTTAACTCACTGGCGAGAAGTCGCGAATATTCAAATTCGATCCGAAAGTTTTCCGTTATTGGCGATTGCGCTTGGCATCACTTTACTGTCTCTAATTTTTGTCGGCTGGGTGTGGATGTTAATTTTGCGGGAATTCCGTCAACCTGTAAATGCCGCCTGGGCGATTCAGGTTTTTCTCAAAACTAATATTGCCAAGTATTTGCCGGGGAATATTTGGCATTTTTGGGGTCGAATTTTGGAAGCAAAAAATGCAGGCATTGCGCCGAAAGCTGCTACTCTCAGCGTGTTGTTGGAACCGCTGTTAATGGCTTCTGCGGGCGGGCTGATTGGGTTAATTTGTTTTGAGCGGATCGATGGTTTTTTGCGAATAGTCGGCTGTGCTGCTATTTTGACGGCGATTCATCCCCGAATTTTAAATCCGATCGTCCTGTTTGTAGAGCGGTTGAAGTTATCTAAGAAGAACGGGGAAAATTCCGATGTTGGAGAGGCTGCGGGCGATCGACTAATTTTGCGTTTAGGGTCTAGCTCCAGTCTAGCTAAAAAAACATCTAGCGTCAAGTCCCAACGCCAAAATAATTTGCCAATTAGACGCTATCCTTTAGTGCCGTTAATCGGACAAATATGTTTTATCGGATTGCGGGGTAGCGGATTTTTGCTAACTGTAATGGCTTTAAATCCGGTGAATTTTCTCGATATTCCGAACTTGTTCGGTGCTTTCTGTTTTGCGTTTGTTGTGGGTTTAGTCGTACCGGGTGCGCCCGGAGGCATGGGAGTATTTGAAGCAACGGCGATCGCGCTATTGTCCGATCGCTTTTCTGTAGCTATAATTTTGAGTGCGGTGGCGTTGTATCGGATAGTTAGTATTTTGGCGGATGTTGCGGGTGCTGCTGTGGCAAAGATCGATCGCCAGCGCGATCGGTTTATGTAGCGGCGGTGCCAAGAGTGCCCGCCAGGTTTCTGTAATTCATTTTTATCTCGTGCTTTGCCTCAAGCGATCGCTTTTGAGGCATCAAAGACCGATCGCCCTTCAGTTATATTGGTTGGTTGAGGTGCGATCACATCTGCTACCTCTACTTCATTAGGCTAGTGGTCCAGCAAGAAATAGAATAATGTGGTAAATAACATTAAGAATATATACAGTGAGTGCTAAATTTGCGACATCTGCTAATTTTGGCTTGCTCCCAGCGTAAACGTTCGGATACTGATTCGCTGCCTGCTATTGAGCGCTATGATGGCCCAACATTCCGTTTGCTGCGTCGTTTTCTGCGGAAACAACCATCAGCACCGTTAGAGATATATATTTTGTCAGCGAAGTTTGGACTGATACCGAGTGACTATCCGATTCCAGATTATGACCAAAAAATGACAAGAGATCGATCGCGCCAACTGCAACCAGAGGTCATTGCTAAACTCAAACATATCCTCAACGCCAAGCCATATCAACAACTTTGCATTTGTCTGGGTCGAGATTATTTCCTTGCACTGGATAAATACGATATGCTAATCAAATCAGGATTAGCTGTGCGAATTACTACAGGCTCCTTGGGCAAAAAACTGGCAACCTTGCATGATTGGCTGTACGGGAAGCCCCCGGAACTAGCTAGTAGACAGGCGATCGACTTGCAAGGAAAAGCTTGCCTCAAAGGAATTGAGGTGGTCATGACAGCAGTAGAAGTGCTTGATGTGGCGCGTCAGGCGTTAGCAGAAGGTAAGGGCAACCCTGCTAGCTATCAGTCATGGTACGTGCTAGTGGGCGAGCGACGGGTATCGCCGAAGTGGGTGGTAAGTCTCTTGACAGGATTGCCTGTCAGTGACTTTCATTCCAGTGCAGCTAGGCGAATGCTCCAACAATTGGGTGTAGAAATTTATAGAGAATAATCAATTCTCAATCTGAATAAAGGTGTTTAAAAATGATCGTCAAGACTCTCCCTATCGGCACAGTTATTTCCGATCGAGATACCCCAACTTTTGAAACTGTGCGAATCAAATTGAAAGCAGGACAGGATGTAAAGCCTGGTATGCTTGTTCGGATTCCTGTATCAAGAGCAGAAAAGACCATGCTTTATGGTCGAATTCGTAGTGCTTATGAAAGCAACTCTAATGAAAGCGCAGAAAGCATCAACGTTACTTAGAGCATGGGGCTGCCGCGAAATCATCCTAAAGAGGAAGATAGCACAAGGATATTTCGCCTTGCCGAAGCTGACTTGATTGAGGAGATTATAGAGACAGAGATCAGAGCGCCACAGAATTTACCAAATTCGGGGGCAGAAGTATTTATCGCTGATAGTAATGAAACCGTCCGTGTTTTGGGCATGGAGACCGATAGATATAAAGGTTTGTACATTGGCGAAACAGTAAGTGGCACAAAAACAGAAATTATTCTAAAACGTGAGGCTATTCAGAGGCACTTTTTTATAGGTGGAACTACAGGCAGTGGTAAGAGTTATGCAATGGGTGTAATTGCCGAAGAAATCATCAAGATGGATTTACCAATTGTTTTTATAGATACGCAGGATGAATATTCATCGTTAGTTGAAAAATTGGGTGGAAAAGTTGTTGAGCCAGGAAAAGATTTTAGCATTCGTATCTCATCACTTACTGAATCAGAATTGATAGATTTACTTCCTGAAGCGATGAAACAGAGTTCAGTTCAGTGTGACGTAGTGACAAGGGCTTTTGGTGAATTACAAACTCGTCTAGTCAATGGAGATATTGCAAAATTTACGTTGGATGATGTTTTAGCAAGAATACCAGATTCAGCAGCAGCACTATCAGGTAAACCTGGTGATGTGCCACGATTAGTGGATACAGTCACACGCAGGTTAGAAACTCTAAATAATTACAAAATATTTGGCCCGGGGGTAGCTGACTGGCGAAAACTTATGTATCCTTGTCTGGCAATAAATTGTAAAAAATTAACCTCTATACAGCTTCAATCTATAGCAACAGCAGTTTTGAGGGAACTTCAGAACTTACGCATCCGAGGTCATATTCCACCTTATGTGGCGGTTGTGGATGAAGCTCATTTGTTTGTACCACAAGGTGAGGGTAGCCCTTGCAAACAAATAATACGGGAAGGTGTACGCATTGGAAGACATCACGGCATTTGTATGGTATTAATGACACAAAGCCCTATTGACATTGATAGAAGCATTATTCGTCAGTGTAATACAAGACTGGTGTTTGCCTTGGAACCAGATCAGCTTGATGCCATTCGGGGGGTAAAGTCAGATGCCTCTGAAGAAATGTTACGCGCGTTACCCAAAATGCCACGCGGTACTTGTTTGCTTTCAGGTACTTATGAGAGTGTCAAGCACACGATTCCGGTACGCATTAGGGAGCGTAAAACTGAAAATTCTGAAGGTGGTAAAACTCCTGATATTTTCAAAGAGATGAAAGATAAGTGGATATCTGAAATTAATAAATTACAACAAAAGGAGAAATAAAAATGCCCAGAAAACGCAAATCTCAGCCGGACTCATCTGAGCAATATCAGCAATTAGAACTGGACTTTAATAAAATTATCAACGATGAATCACACAAGGTATTCAGTCGTGATGAAGTTGCAGATTATAATCCAGTTGCAAGGACGGCTGATTATATGCGACAAATAGTTGAGTCTCAGAGAGCTTGGGAAACCACAATTAAAACGGCACGGGAACATTTACTCGAAAAAGATCCTAGAGAACTCTACCTTGAATTTTTCACTGACCTCAAGCGTCAAATAGAGCAAGACTCATCTAAATCTGCACGACTAGCACGCCTGTTAGAGCAGGTTGCTATTCGTGGATTTGGCATGACTAAGGAACAAGTGCGAATCGAAAAACCTCCTAAAGGTAGTAGTCGATGGAGAGTAAATCTGGATGTTGCATCAATTCAACAACACCTTCAAAGCCATATTGTAGGAGAACACTTCCTTAACCCGATTACTTCTGATGACGTTTGGGGGAACCGTGACTTTCTCATCGGCTCTTCGGATGTGAGCCAGCATCGCAGTTCTGTACCTGTTCCCGCACGGTTTTTCACACGCAGTGTGCCCTTTTTACTTAACAATGCTGCTGGTGCCGTACTTAGGGTGCAACAGGGTCAAGCGAGTTACGATCTGCCTCGATGTAATCCACAACCTAATGAAGAATTACTCAAATGGATGCTAATTGACCCATCATACCAAGACGAGCTAGAACCTGAAGATTATCAACGCTGTCTCGCCTCAGCAATGGACGTTGGTCAGTACAAGTTTGACCATGAATATTTGTTAAATGCAGACCGAAATCGCCCAGATATTATCCTCAGAGATGGTAGCCTATTTCCGCAGGATGCTTACTTAGACAACTTTTTAATTGAAAACAGGCGTGGTGAATTTACCCGCGAAGCAATACGAGACCTGCTTAAATGTCTCAATTGTGCTAGAGACTACAAGATTATTTACTGTGGAGTAGCTAAAAATGTACGTTTAAAAGTTTATAGTGCCGTTTTGGATTGGTATATAGCTAAGGAGATAGATACGAAGTGGGAAGCGGGAAACTATACTCTTAACGATGGACAAATGATGACATTGTTGTTGTCAGACCCTTCGTTTGTTGGTGATTATCTAAAACAAACAATAGCTACCTGTCTGATACGTCGTTCTTTCACTACAAGAGCTACTTTGAATGAAAAAGCTAATCTTACAGACTTAGAAAGCTCTTACTTTGAACGTTATGAAAAACAACATGATATTAACATCAGTTCTTATAAACAATTGTGTGAAATCTTTCATATGTATATGTTTTTTATCGGACACTCCAAAAATCCTAATCAGCAGTTACCTCGGTATGAATTTTTTCACAATGATTCTCTTGGCTCAGTATCATCAATAGCACAGAAAATTCTAACGGCTTTACGATATTCTAGTATAGATATCGACCAAGATCATTCATTTATGGCTGAGGAGCCAATTACCTATATAATACCAACAGTTACTCAGCAAGCACATATTTACTCAAAGGATGTGGGTAAGTACATAACTAATGACACTGGACAATTGCTCATGTCCCGATATAAAGCTCTACTATCAGAAATGGTTTAGGATATCTGAATCATGCAAATCGTCGCTGGCATCAGTTTAAAAGGAATCAAACCGCGTGTATGGGATAAAACCTCAGAGTATTACCTTCCCCAATTACACGCGGTAATGATTTCCTACGCCGATTTTCACAAAATGCCTAAACGCAGGCGTGAGGCAATGGAAAAGGGACTGCACGAATCTCTGGGTATTCCTACTCAGGTTCAAATTTATCTTGATAACGGTGCTTTTTACTTTATAAAACATGATGGTGAAACGCCAAGAAAAGAGTATGAAGAGTTTGTAGAAAAAGCTAAACCTGACTGGTATCCGATTCCTCAAGACTTCATTCCTACTCCCAAAATGACATTTCAGGAGCAGAAACAATGTTTCAAACGCACAATGGAAATGAATCTGGCTTATAAAGACCATCCATCATACATTCCTGTTATTCACATTAGCGAATTCCTTGAAGAGTATGTAAATGAAATCAAGGCACACAAGGAATTCTTAGCAAAACCATATATTGCTTTGGGTGGCATTGTACCAAATTTACTACGCGCTCCGAAAGCACTGCCTTATCATAAAATTCTATCTAGCATTCAACATATACGCGAAGAATTTAAAAATACAAAACTTCATGTTTTTGGCATTGGTGGCACAGCAACTATACATTTAGCCGCTTTATTGAGGATTAATTCAGTAGACTCAAGCGGTTGGCGCAGTCGGGCGGCGCGGGGGATGATACAATTGCCTGGAACCGGAGAGCGCATTGTGGCTCCTTTAGGTAACTGGAGGGGTCGTCAAGTCAGTCAAGAAGAAGAAAAAAAACTAGAAGACTGTCTCTGTCCAGCTTGTCGTCAGTATAAATTAAATGGACTTAAAATAAGTGGTATGGAAGGCTTTTGTAATCGAGCTACTCATAACTTATGGATACTACTGGAAGAAGCTCGATTGATTGAAGAACATCTATATAATAGTGGAGATTATAACGAGTGGTATAAGGAACACTTAGATAACACTATTTATCGTCCACTGATTGCTCAAATAGTTGAAAATTTGGCAGGAAAAGTAGTTAATGAAAACTCAAGCTAAGGAAGCTGAAATTAATCATTTTCCAGAAATCAGTCGTTGTCGAAATTCCTTAACTGCTGCGAGGGAATTGGGATATCGAACAAATTCCGCCAGCAATTCTATATCTAAATTAGGGAGAATTTCGCTCCGATAGATTTGTTCATAACCGCAGGTTTGGACAAATTGAACTGGGATTTCTTCTCGCAAGTAGTAGAGGCTAAAACGTTCATTTTGCCAAAACCAAACCTCTTTAACATTTAACCTTCTGTAAACTTCCAATTTATTCAGGCCACCACTGGTAACAACAACCTCAATTGCCAAATCGGGAAATTCTTTGTCTGTACCAATGCAGTAAGCTTCATCGGGTTCCGTCCCGCCCCTTTTCTCCTCTTGCCGCAGGGTTGTAGAACCAAAGGGAAAATAGTCGATATCTGCTTCTGAAAAATAAATGACTAAAAGATCCCCAATGCGCGTTTTTCTGTTTTCATGGCGACGGGAAGGTGACATAATTTCTAAAGCTCCATCTAAATAAGTGACTCGATATGCCGAAGTATCCCCATTTCTGGCGAGCAATGTTTCATATTGCTCCCAGTTAACGCGATCGGTAATATAGCGACATTCAGGATCTTGGCGTTGGAGTCCTTGTTGGTCAAGTAGAGCATTGAGATCGCTTGTCAACATACTATTACCTTCTTTAGGTTGTCTTGATTATAATTTAGTCAGGACTTACGAATGGGCGACCAAAAACCCGGTTTATACCTGAATATTTGTCGCAGAGATGCAGAATTTGTCTCATAAACCGGGTTTTTTAGACTTAGTTCTATTAGTGGATATGATCGCGCTTTCTGAAAATCTTGTTAAAAAAATTCGCCTTAAAAAAGTAGAATTACCTATTGACAGGGCTAGGATTCTCGTGGTTTATTTTAAATAATAGGAGTGGTGACATTAATTTTAAAATTGCCACCACTCCCATTATCTAATAATACATTATTGAACGGTCAAAGTCAAGCGTTTGACCCGAAAAAAAAAGGCGATTTTTTTAATTCATTCAATTAAAATTAATCAATGCCCATGATCAATTCCCCGTTACCGTCAATAACTTCGCCGATCGCCCAAGCACCAATTCCCTGAGACTCAAACCACTTAACAGCCTGTTCAACTTCCCGGCGATCGAGCAACAGCACAAAGCCAATACCCATATTAAAAGTATTAAACATATCCGCAGTCGCAACTGAGCCAGCTTCAGAAATCCAGTCAAAAATTGGCAAACTCGGCCAGCTATTACAATCAATTTTCACAGATTGATTCGCTCCCAAACAGCGGGGCAAATTTTCCGGCAAACCGCCGCCCGTAATGTGAGCCATACCGTGAATTTCCAAGCCGCTCTTCAGGGCTTCGAGGACTGGTTTCACATAAATTGTAGTCGGAGTCAGCAGCACTTCTCCTAAACTTTGGCCACCTAACTTTTCCGGTTGGGAATGCCAATCAAAACCCAAATCGCCTGCAATTTTTCTCACCAAACTAAAACCGTTGCTGTGAACTCCCGAACTAGCCAGCCCCACAGCCACATCTCCCACCCGCACCTGGGAAGCGTCCAACAACTTGCTCTTTTCGACAATTCCCACGCAAAACCCAGCCAAATCGTACTCACCTGCTTGGTAAAAACCGGGCATTTCTGCGGTTTCCCCTCCGAGCAAAGCACAGCCCGCTTGCTTGCAACCGTCAGCAATCCCTGTCACCACCGCAGCTAATTGTTCGGAATTTAACTTTCCCGTAGCTAAATAATCGAGAAAAAACAGCGGTTCCGCGCCGGATGTCAGCACGTCGTTGACGCACATCGCCACCAAGTCGATACCTATCGTGTCGTGGCGATCGAGATCGTGGGCCAATTTCAACTTAGTCCCCACACCATCAGTGCCCGAAACCATCACCGGCTCTTTTAAACCCTCCGGGACGCTGAAAAACCCGCTAAATCCGCCGAATCCGCCCAAAACTCCCGATCGGTGGGTGCTTTTGACTGTATTCTTGATGCGATCGACAAAAGCTCTGCCCGCCTCAACATCCACACCTGCTGCTCGATAATCCATAAGTCCGCAAGTCCGCCAAATCTATTTGTAAGTTTTAGTTTATGCCGATAACGGGCAACAGATGAATCTAGGAGCTGGAACCTTAGTCTAAAATTTGAGGCCGATGGCGACGAGTATCGGAAACTTGTCTCCGTTTTTTAGCGGAGTCAATCGTTAACACTTGACAAACAGATTTTTTTAGACTAGCCATTTGGCAGCTCATAAAATAGGCTAATTTATTGTAAATTTTTGTAAATTTTTCAGGAATTCAGAAAACGGCTGCAAGCACCGCAATTAAAGGATTTTATCATACAGAGCTCTGAGAAGATTTGATGAAGATTGCGTGAAATGTGTCGGCACAGCGATCCCCAAGCGCAAAAGTTTGTGGTAGTCTGTTGCAGTTCGTGAACAACACACAAATTGCGGATCGAGTATGAGTTGTCAAGTATCAGGGAAGTTTCCGCCAAAATTTTTTGGGGCTGAAGCATTAAAGCAAAAACGCACCCCGATACTTTGCTTTGACTCACGGGGGAATGGCGAAGGGCAAGAGAGAAATCCTTGACGCCTGCCGCCAAAAGGCTAATCCTCCAATCTCGGTTAGCAATGGCTATTCACAAAATTGGACGTATGAAGGAAAAATTTGTTGGTGGTTTACTCGCTGTCCTGTTAGTTCCTGTTGTAGGAACGGCATCGTCTTGTCACGCACAAGCCACAAGCGCCGTCAACCAAAACTCTCAGGGCTCCAAGCAGCAAGTAATTGCCACCCAACCGTCCCCGCAGTTAAACGCGACTCGGGCCGAAGTACAAAAAGTCGGACAGTATCAGTACCAAGCAAGAGCTGAAATTGTCCAAGACTCGATCGCCAAAATTCAGCCCCACGACTTGGGCGGGCGACAAGCAGCGACAGTCTACGTGCGAAACATTCCAGTCATCACCTTTCTCAACACCAGTCTGGAAACAAATACCAAAATTGGAGCGACTGGCGACAGCAAAGCCGATGCTCGCAGTGAGTCAAAAGTAGCCGGCGCAAAAGAAAATCCCAAAGCCGGAAACATTGCCAGCAATTCTAGCAACCAAGAACCAGATCCAGTGTGGCGGGCATCCAGCCTAGCAGCAAGACTCAACCAGCTAGCCCGCAACAACATCGATCCCAACAGCATTACCGTTAAGTGGGAAAAAGGCGATCGCTACCTGATCCAGGTAAACGGCGAGGACTTGGTAAACATCAACGCCGAAACCATCCTCCCCGACACCACCAGCGACTTTAGCCGAGACGCCCTGCAAGTAACCAATCGCCTCCGCCGACTGCTGGGCAACGCCCCACCCCTAGAAGCAGTCGCTGGCCAACCCCAACCAGAAGCCCCCGTGCTATCTTTGGGCCCACTTCAAGTGCGGCTCAGCGGCTGGGCTTCCTGGTACGGCCCGGGATTTGACGGCAACCTCAGCGCCAGCGGCGAACGTTTTAACCAAAATGCCTTGACTGCTGCCCACCGCCACTTACCCTTCGGCACTCTAGTCATGGTGCGAAATCTCGACAACGGCAGATCTGTAGTCGTCCGCATTAATGACCGCGGCCCCTATGTGGGCGATCGGCTGATTGACTTGTCTGCCGGCGCGGCTAACGTGCTGGGAATGATGAGCAGCGGCGTTGCGAGAGTGGAAATCGAAGTAATCGAACCGAAACAGTAAACAACTCGGTAGACGTTGACAGTTGACAGTTGACAGTTGACAGTTGGCAGTTGACAGTTGGCAGTTGACAGTTGACAGTTGACAGTTGACAGTTGACAGTTGACAGTTGACAGTTGACAGTTGACAGTTGACAGTTGACAGATGAGTGCGACCTCTCCCGGTCAGGAAGAGGATTCAAGTAATGAATAGTCTTCTTTTAATTTCTCGCCTTTAAGGGTTCCGGCTTTAAACCAATTCTTTCTGGTAAGGCAGAATACAAAAGTTATCCGAAGTGTAGAAGGCAGAAAGTAGAATCAAAGTGACATCTTCCACTCGTCGAGTCCCGATGCGGGCGCGCGAGTTTGTTGCTAACATCGCTGCAAGATGTCCGATCGAACAAATTCAGACAAATAATAAATTCTGCATTCTGCCGAATGCCTTCAGGAGAGTCTACCGGTGCGCCTGTTTACGACAATTGCAGCACTTCGCTGCTACTTAAATTCACAAAAGTCTGCTGTACCTGATTTGACAGTCGGTTTAGTGCCGACAATGGGAGCTTTGCACAGCGGACATCTCAGTTTGATCCAGCGAGCAAGACAAGACAATGCGATCGTCCTAGTCAGCATTTTTGTCAACCCGCTGCAATTTGGGCCGACAGAAGATTTTCAAGATTATCCCCGGAATTTCGAGCAAGACCGGCTGCTGTGCGAACAAGCTGGCGTTGATTTCATTTTTGCTCCCTCAGCAACAGAAATGTTTGGCAACCCAGCGAGCGATTCCCTACGGGATAGCTTCGCCGCGCGTGCCGAAACACAGAAAACCGCCGAAACACAGATTCAACTTTCATCCTTAACTCAAGTAGTGCCACCGCCGGCGATGACATCGGTGTTGTGCGGCAAGTCTCGGCCCGGTCATTTTCAGGGCGTCGCGACAATTGTTACCAAACTTTTGAGTTTGATTGAGCCGACAAAAGCTTATTTCGGTCAGAAAGACGCCCAGCAGCTAGCAATTATCCGCAAGCTGGCCTTGGATTTGAACTTGCCTGTAGAGATTGTTGCTTGCCCGATCGTCCGCGAAGAGTCAGGACTAGCAATGAGTTCTCGAAATCAGTATTTAACAACAGAGCAAAAACAGCAAGCCTGCGCCCTCTACCGCGCGCTGCAACAGGCCTCAAAAACTTTTGCTTCAGGCGACCGCACCTCTGCTGCTGCACTTGCTATTGCGCGCGCAGAAGTCGCTGGAGAACCCGAAGTTAAGCTCGAATACGCCGAACTCGTCGATCCCGACACTTTGATGCCGTTGCAGGTTGTGGAAACAGCGGGACTTTTAGCCGTAGCAGCCAGAGTAGGCTCTACTCGCTTGATTGATAATATAATTCTCAGGAACCGGAGGCCAATTGTGGCGATCGACGGCCCGGCGGGCGCTGGCAAATCTACGGTAACTCGGCAAGCAGCAAAAGCTTTGGGCTTGTTTTATTTGGATACCGGCGCGATGTATCGGGCGCTGACTTGGCTGGCTTTGAAAACAGACACGCCGATTTCTGACGAATGTGCGATCGCCGAATTAGTCAGTTACAGCTATTTGGAATACAATCTCGATCCCGCATCTTTCATACTGAAGATTAACGGCGAAGACGTAACCGAGGCAATTCGCAGTTTGGAAGTCACATCTCGCGTCTCGGAAATGGCGGCAATTCCTGCTGTGCGCCAGTTTCTAGTAGATGAACAGCGGCGCTGTGGTACAAAAGGTGGGATTGTGGCAGAAGGCCGCGATATCGGGACTAATGTTTTTCCCGATGCGGAATTGAAGATTTTTTTGACGGCTTCGGTACAAGAGCGATCGCGTCGGCGGATGTTACAGCTTAAAGACACCGATCGGGCTAATATTAGCTTGGAACAGTTAGAAAAAGACATTGCTCTGCGGGACGAAAAGGACAGCACCCGCCTGGTTGCGCCTTTGCGGAAAGCTGCCGATGCTGTGGAAATTCAAACAGATAATTTGAGTGTTGACGAAGTAATCGATCGGATTGTCGGCTTGTACAAACAGAGAATCCGCCCTAAAAGTTAATTTTAGGACGCTGCGATTCCCCGCAGCATCAGCTAGGGATGCGGGCCCCTAGCCTGAGCCCCTAACAATATAAACCTGCGACTAACGGGATTTGAGCCCCATAGGGAAATTTTCTACTAACTATTTCCCGTTGAGATGGGTTATAGGATTTCTCGCGCACAAGTCTTAATTTTTTTGATCCGGGCGGACTTTCCTGCGATCGGTTACTTGGAGTAACATTTCTAGGGACAATCTGATTTAAGATTATGCCCTAAAGTGAATTAACTGATATCAAAATAAAATCTAGAATTAATTGTGCAAGGTGTGAAGGAGAGAATGACGTGACAAAAATGAAACGGCTTTTGAGGCGGCGACAAAAATTAATCGTTGCTTTTCTGGCCGCAGCGGGCAGTTTTTTGCTGGGTGTGACGTTACCGATGAACTTGCGGGCAACTCAACCAGCGCCACCGATGCAGCCACAAGTCTTGGCCGTATCGTCCCAAGAACCAAAACTGATATCTAATGTTAGTGGGATTAAAGGAGCGATCGCCCATCGAGTTGAAGTTGCCCAAAAAGCCCTAACTCAACAGCAGGAAACCCGTTTTCAATCACCCCTACCATCCCAGTTTAAAGGTATCATGCTGCGTCAGGCAAAACTGGATGAGCAGCACAAGGCGATCGCCCTGACATTTGACGACGGGCCCTGGCCGACAACTACTACACAAATCCTAGATATCCTCAAGAAAAACAATATTAAGGCGACATTCTTCTGGGTAGGAAGATACCTGCAAACATATCCCGAACTTGGCAAACAAGTCGCGGCGGCCGGTCACGCGATCGGCAACCACACTTGGAACCACCAATACATTAAATATAACGAAGACGGTGCGGCTCGCGAGATCGATCGCACATCATCATTAATTGAGAAAGTGACCGGGGTAAAAACATTAATGTTTCGGCCGCCAGGAGGCATTTTAAACAATGGATTGGCAGCTTACGCACAGAAGAAAAATTATGCAGTGATCATGTGGTCTGCGGATTCTTTAGATTGGCGGACTGCGACGCAATCGTTGATGGACAACGTGATGCGACAGGCCAATTCGGGCGGCATTGTGTTGATGCACGATGGTGGTGGCAATCGAGCGAGAACAGTACAAGCATTGCCCGATATTATTGCTAGACTGAGAAAAGAAGGGTACAAATTTGTAACAGTTCCAGAGTTATTGCAGATGCAAGAACAAGCTTTAAAGAAGCAGCAGACAGCACGAAAATAAAAAAATGGGAGAGTGGAATTAAGCGCCATTTTCCCACTTTTTACAACAACTCGTGATCGAAAAAATAACTCCCTCGCACTCAATAACTGTAGTTTAGACTAAATAAAGATGAGAACGGTGGCAAAAGAAGAACTAGAGCCACCGCGCCGGGAGAGAATGAGGG